>JBDKEH010000106.1:0-7868 GCA_039795345.1 Bacteroidota bacterium | reverse complement strand
CACTTGATATCTATTAGCGATTTTCAAATGTTTTAACTAACGATTAAGGAAAAGCATTAACAACTATGGAACACGAATTAAAGAAACACATCCACAACATCGTAAAAGAAACACTGAACCGAAAACGCTCCTTATAGAGAAGAGTAGGAGAGATACTGATTGAAATACTCATCATTGTTTTTGCGGTTTCTTTTGCCGTTTACATGGAAAAAGAGAGAGAACATGCACATGATAAAAAAGAGGTAAAAGAGTTTTTATTGGGGCTGAAAGCAGATCTAGAAAATGATCGTAAAGAAATGAATGAAGATATCTGGGGGTATGAAACAAGCGCTAAGTGGTTATCCTACTTTGTATATGAAAAGAATATTAACAAAGACTCATTAAAAGCCCATTCATGGGTGCTTGTTAGTAAAACACATTTATTAGCGAATAAGGGAAGGTATGAAGGGTTTAAAGCCAGCGGTAAGATGAATACGATTGAAAACCATGAACTCAGAAATCGTATTCTGGATTTTTATGAGGAACGTATTGTGGGTCTGACAAATAGTACTCAAGATTATATGGATTTCAAAGATCAAATGCTTAATATATTTTATAGAGAAAGAAAGGGAAGGGCTACTGCCAGTGATAACCTATATGATATACTTAAGCACAGTGAGTTAAATAATTATTTGGCTACTCTTTCTAATGTTAATGAAATCACTAAAAGATATAAACTAGCTATCAATGATGCTGAATCTATCATCAAATTGATTAATGAAATGTATCCAACAGAGAAAAAGTAAAACGATAAGTATGAAACGTAATACTATCAAGATAATTACACTGATGGTAATTCTAATGATTGTTTTCTCCTTTCGTTTATGTGCTCAGGGAAAAATACTGGCAGTAGATCCGGATAAAGAGCAACTGGATGAAATTCTTTAATTGTAAAATCTATTTATGAAACTACGTTATGTCTTGTTATTAGTAATCAGTATCTGGAGTTGTTCTAAAGAAGAAGTGTCCGGAGAATCTCGGGATGGAATTCGTATTCTTTTTGTAGGAAATAGTCTTACTTATACCAATGATATTCCAGCCTTAGTAAAAGAGTTGGGTAAGCTGGATGCTGTTTCTATTGATTATAAAACCATCGCCGGTGGTGATTATGGTTTAGACGATCACCTCACTGATGGTAATGTGCAAAAGGAAATCAAAAAAGGCAAGTATGACTATGTGGTGGTGCAGCAAGGTCCTTCTGCACTTCCTGAGTCTCAAGCGAACTTAATGGCTGCTGTTCAGAAATACAAAGCATTGTGTGATGAAGCCAAAACAAAATTGGCTGTGTACATGGTATGGCCATCTAAAGGCAGGTTATTTGATTTAGACAACGTTATTTTTTCTTACAGTAATGCAGGCAAAAAAAATAATAGCATCATCTGTGCTGCGGGATTAGCATGGAAAAAAACATGGTCAACTGATCCTTCTATTTCGCTTTATGGACCGGATGGTTTTCATCCGGATCTGTCCGGTAGCCTGCTTTCGGCAATGGTCATTTATGGAACACTTACAGAAAAAAATGAGTTTGCGCAACTGCAATCAGAAAATACTTCTTGGTCGAAATACATAAATACGAAAACATTGGATGTATTGAAAAATGCAGCTAAAGAAGCCATTCAGACTCGGTTTTAGTGGCGTAAAGATTGATTCCAATTCAAATAAAACACCCGATAATTTTTACATTATCGGGTGTTTTTCATTTAGCATCCGCTATTTAACTATCGATTATTATGTGCTTCCATTAAAGTCTGTATCAATTCTTTATAGCCTCTTCCGATAGGAATATTTCTACCTTGTATTTCTACATCAGCAGCGCTATATGCATCGATCTTGCTTTTAGGAACAATAAAAGATCTGTGAATACGAATGAATCCACTTTTGCCCAATTCGTTTTCTAAATGTGATAACTGCGTTTTTTTAACAATTGTTTTGCCATTCATGGTGTAGATCTTTACATACTCTTTTAATCCTTCAATGTAGAGGATGTCATCCAGCAATACACGGATCCGTTTCTTATTGACATTAAAGAAAACGGAAGGTTTCTCGTTTGGGAAAGCAGGTTGTGTACCTGATGCAGCTACATTCTGATGCGGTAGTTTATTCACCGCCATCAGGAAACGATTGAATTCAATGGGTTTAAGCAGATAATCAAGAACGCCTAATTCAAAACCCTGTAAAGCGTATTCGTTGTAAGCTGAAGTAATGATGATCTGTGGTGGATTCTTGATCATCTTAATAAATTCCATACCCTTGATCTTCGGCATGTGGATGTCGAGGAACATTAAGTCCACTTTTTCTTTTTGGAGAATCTCCATGGCATATAGCGCATCTGAGCATACGGCTATGTTTTTCAGAAATGGCACCTGCGAAATGTAATCACTCAGGATCTCAGCTGCAATCGGTTCATCTTCTACGATGATGGTGTTATAAAGTTGCATTGTTTGAAAGGTTTATGGTGAGGGTTACTTTAAAAGTTTCAGGGGTGATATTGATTTTTAACTCATGCTCAGGATATAATAACTCAAGCTGGCGCTTGACATTTTTCAATCCAATTCTTTCCGGTGCTCTTCCTTCATTTTCGGACTTTGAGTTTTCGATCGAAAAATGCAAATGCCCTTTTTTTAAGATCGTATGAATTTTGATATATGAGTTAAAACGTGTTTCGCTGAGCCCGTGTTTAAATGCATTTTCCACAAAAGGAATCAAGATCAGTGGTGTGATCTGTTGTTCGAGATAATCAATGTCTTCATGGTATTCAATATCCAAGCGAGAGCCATAGCGGAGCTGTTCCAATTCAATATAATCCTTCACCACTTTCAATTCATCATCAATGTTGATAGATGCCTGAGCGGTTTCATACAACATAAAACGTAATAGCTTAGATAGTTTCATAACCACTTCAGCAGTATCATCCGATTTTTTTCTGGCCAGTCCATAAATATTATTCAAAGTATTGAACAGAAAGTGTGGATTGATTTGCGATTTCAGAAACTGAAGCTCAGTGAGTAGTTTTTTTCTGGCGGTTTCTTCTTCTCTTTTTCTGATCTGTAAATTGATACGTACTAGTTTAATGGCCAGCGCTGTGCCACACACAAATACCAATACGAAAGCATTATACAATATCGATGAAAGACCAATATCAAAAAGCGATTCTCCTGGGAAGCCATAAATATATGGAATGACAAAAAGATCATTTAAAATGGTAAATAAACAAGTACCCAATAAGAGTAATCCAAAGGAAGAGAAGAAGGTTTTAACGATTCCCCAATTCTTGGTATTGAATTGATTAACAACCGTAAATAATGAGTATACCAATGGCACTTTGATAAGGAGGAATGTCAATTGAGCTTTAATAGAAGTACTAAAAACCTCTACAAATGGAATGGGATCTTCACCTTGTGGGTAAGAAGCAATATTCAGGTAGGTTTTATAAGCTAAATAAGCCAGCCAGAATAAAATATGATGAATGATTCTTTCCTTCACTGAGTTGATATTAAGTGCCAGGGTAGTGGCTTTTTTTTAAAATTGGGGTAAATCAGTGACTAATTCTTACTAAATATACCGAAATTCAATAAGTCTGTTTAAAAGACAATTTGTTACTGCTGAATGTATTTAGAGCTTCGATTTTATCATTTTGTATGTTTTTTATTGTATTTGGTAGAAATACGAGAGTGGCTAAGTAATTGAGACTTACTTTCAGAACATACATTTAGTGTATTCATTTGGTGATGGCATCTTTTTCTATAAGAACAGGTGAATATCCATACTAAAATGAAAAATGATCAAATCTAATCAACCCCTATTCAACAACTTATTATGAAGCATCAACGGAGTTCCCTTTTGATTCTCTCCTTTACCATTGTAAGCATGTTTCACCTACTCATGCCACTATCAACATCTGCTCAGCTGTATCCAAAAGCTTGGCCTGAGAAACCTTTCATGGATAGTGCTGTACAGGTCTTACTAGATATTTTATCTATTCCCAATGACGCCGCATTTCCTGCAGATATTGATCGTAATATCCAGTGGATGGATCAACAGCTGACGAAAAGAGGGTTTAAAGTTACCTTATTACCATCAGCAGCCCGACCTTTTGTGTTTGCTGAATATCAGGTAGATCCAAAATTGCCTACTGTTTTGTATTACATGCATTTCGACGGGCAACCCGTTGCAGCAAGTGCGTGGAAACAACCCAATGCCTACATTCCTGTTTTCAAAAAGAAAACCGATACCGGGTGGATGATCATTCCTCGTCCGAAACCCAGTGAATCTTTTGACCCTGAATGGCGTGTTTTTGCACGTTCTTCATCAGATGATAAAGGTCCCATCGCTATGTTCTTGGCTGCCATAGATATATTAAGGATGCAAGGCAAACAACCGGCTTACAATGTAAAACTGATTTTAGATAGTGAAGAGGAAAAAGGTTCGCCCAATTTACCTGCCATGGTGAAGCAGCATGCGCGCTTACTCAAATCAGATCGTTTTGTTATTTTAGATGGACCCAGACACAATTCTAACCAACCTACTTTATTATTTGGTTGCAGAGGAGTAGCAGATATTGAATTGGAAGTATTTGGTCCACGCTTTGATCAACATAGTGGTCATTATGGTAATTACGCACCCAATCCGGCATTGGAGCTATCGAAATTATTGGTTTCCATGAAAGATGAGAAAGGGCAAGTATTGATACCCGCATTTTATAAAGGGATCACAATCAGTGAAGACGTGCGAAAAGATCTACTAGCAGTGCCTGATAAAAAAGAAGCCATCAACAAACAAATCGGAATTGCCAAAGAAGTGAATCCGGATCTGAGTTATCAGGAATCATTGCAATATCCTTCTTTAAATATTTTGAATTTTACATCAGGAGAACCTGAGATCGGCACCAGAAACATTGTTCCATCTTTTGCTAGAGCCAATGTAGATATCAGATTAGTACCTGAAAGCGATCCGATACACATCGAAAACATTATTCGGAAATTTATTCGTGAAAAAGGTTTTTATATTATCGAAAACAGAAAGCCAACAGAAGAAGAGCGAATGAAATATCCAAAGATCATCTCAATTTATTTTCGCTTATCGTCTTTAGCATTTGTGACAGAGCCTAATACACCAACAGGTTTGTGGGCATCGGGTATTGTAGAAAAATTATTTGGTGTGAAGCCGGTGAAGATCCGTATGTCAGGAGGTACTGTTCCTATTGCACCATTCATCAGAGAACTTGCTATTCCTGCAGTATTGGTGCCTACGGTAAACCCTGATAATAGTCAACATGCCGCCAATGAAAATTTACGTTTGGCCAACTATTTTGAAGGGGTTCAATTAACGTTTGAAATTTTGCGAACAGGATTTTAAAATAATCTGTGAATCTGTGGCGAACAATAGAGCCACAGATTCACAGATTATTTTTTAATAAGTCTTTCTCCTACAATTTGTAGTGCTGCATCAACAGTACTGATTATTTGATGGGTGGCAATTGTATAAATCATTTCAATAGTATCTCCAATCTTTGCAATTTCTGCTGAAGCTTTTTCTTGGCTCCATTGTAATGCTTCCATTCCTGTGATGGCCATTGCGCCACCAATATTTACAGCAAAATCAGGTGCGTATAAAATGTTATTGGTTTGTAGTTGTTGAATCGCTTCAGGATGTGAGAGCTGATTGTTGGCAGCACCCACAACCGCTTTACAACGTAGTTGTTGAATATTGGTTTCATCAAGAATACCTCCTTGAGCACATGGACAGAAAATAATTCCTTCTTGGTGATAAATTTTAGTAGGTGATACAAAAACAGCCCCATCGCTGATCAATCGCTCATTGGGCTCATGAATATCTGTAAATATCACTTTTGATTTCTCATGTAGTAATAATTTGATCAGTGCGCTTCCCACACTACCTGCACCTTGTATAACTATTGTTTTATCTTTCAAATCATCTACCCCATTCAAATATTTGACTGTTGCTTTGATAGCACTTAAAACACCTAATGCAGTGGCATCACCGGAGTTATTGGCTTGTCCTGATGCATTGGTGCGACAAAACACATAGTCGGGTGCATAATGCCCCATAGTATTCAGATCTTCCGGTGTGATGCCCATATCAGGTCCGGTATAAAACAATCCTTTCAAACGACTTAGTAATTGGCCGTATCGTTCTAATAACCCCCTTTTTTCTGTTGGTGTAAGAGATGCAGGAACGGATATTACGGCCTTACCACCACCTCTTGGAAAATTAGCGAGCGCAAATTTGTGTGTCATGCTTTTAGATAAAGCCAGGCAGTCTGAAATAGCTGCTTCAGGTGTTAAATATGTTTGCATACGTGTGCCACCCGTTGCAGGTCCTAATATGGAAGAGTGTATGCCTATACAGATAAGGCTATTAGTAGGTTCATCTATACTTGTAATGAGTTGCTCTCCTTTCCATTCGGCTAATTTTTTTTGCAAATTATTCATGACTTATTTCTGTTGAATAAAATTTTGATAAAGAAATGGATCAAGTGTTTGCAAAACTGTTGTTATTTTTTTGTTTTCTTATTTTTTTAATAACGTAGCAAACTTCTTTTGGTGCGGAGTCGGCGATATGATTTATAACGTTTTTGCGTTTTAAACATTGATAAAAGTAATCTGTAGTTTAAAAATTGCATTTAGTTGAATTTTCATCTATAGTCTGAATAAACAATGTATTTTCAATGTGTTCTTATGATTTACAGATATAACTATTACAATCCTCCGCTATCGTTTTATTGCATGTAAAATGTCGGAAAGATTGCCTCGGTTATCGTACTGAATCAATATCCGCAATAAGAACGTACCCGATTTGCCAATGTTACAAAGTTGAAAACTTGCACTGTTCTTAAACCGGTGTGTTGTTGGCATCTCATTAAAACCAATCCGCATTTGTATTGCATTTTACCATGAGAAGAAAATATTGACTCCAAAGGTCGCAGGTAGTTTATTCAAAAGAATGGAGCATGGTTATAAGCATGGAATTGAGTTGTGCTTAGTGAGCCATATTAATCCCATTTGATATGCTGAATTCAATTTACATTCAAAGACTTTTTCTTCTTTCCGGCATATTGTTATGTGCTACATTATCCATTTCTGTGTATGCACAGGTAAAGATTGGTACGAATCCAACTGTAATCGCCAAGTCTTCTATACTTGAGTTGGAAAGCACTTCACAAGGTGTATTATTACCCAGACTTACAGATACTGCAGCTATCAACGCATTGAATCCACCCGATGGTACTCTGATTTATCTGGTAGGAACAAATCCTGGATTATATATTCGTAAAGGCGGTTTTTGGTCGAATGTATCTAGCGGGGCAGCTAAATTGGGGATGAACTTTCAGACCAATCCTGATGGTACATTGACTATTATTTATTCTGATGGAAGTACCTATGTTACAAACAAACTAGTTGGTGAGAAAGGGGAGAAGGGCGATAAAGGTGATCCAGGCATTAAAGGTGATAAAGGAGACAAGGGAGATATCGGAGAGAGAGGGAAAGGAATTCAGGAAATCAGATTGAATTCAGATTCCACACTCACATTTATATATACTGATGCTACAGAGCAAACCATTCCACAACGTATCATCGCAAAAGATGGCTTGAATGGTACTGGAATAGATTGGAAGGGAAAATTGGATGCTCCTCCTGCTGAACCCAAAACCAATTGGGCATATTACGACTCTCTTCAGAAAAAATCCTTCATCTTCGATGGAGCAGATTGGCAAATACTTTCGCAAGACGGTACATCCTCTAAAGATAGTTCGTTGGCTGCTTTCAATGGTAACAGACCCATCACAGGTTCAGTGTTTAACGGAGAAA
>JBDKEH010000102.1:0-4128 GCA_039795345.1 Bacteroidota bacterium | reverse complement strand
CTGCCTTTGGCGCAGCCTTCTGAATCGTGATACGCATGGTCGTCAATAACTTTTGCTTATCCGCTGGAAAGTCTTTGATGTAAGTATCAATATCGGGGTAGGATTTCATCAGATTTTTTTTAAGTGAGTAGTCAGTAGTGAGTAGTGAGTGTTGTTCTAAATATTCTTTTGTGAATGGTGAATTGTCAATTGTGAATAAATTTAAAATACAACCGACCACTCACTACTGACTACTCACTATTCACCATTGACAATTCACCATTCACCATTCACAAAATCATTCCGCCCAACTCATTGTATATCCCGGATTTTCTATCTCTAGAGCTTCAACTGTCAACTGCAACGGATGAAACGTATCAACCATTACCGCTAATTCCTGGGTTTCTTTTTTTCCAATGCTTTTCTCTACAGCACCCGGATGTGGACCGTGTGGTATACCTGCAGGGTGAAGTGTGATCATACCTCTGGTTACATTTTTACGACTCATAAAATCACCATCTACATAATACAATACTTCATCACTGTCTATATTACTATGATTATAGGGTGCGGGTATGGCATCAGGATGATAATCGTATAACCTCGGACAAAAACTACACACTACAAAATTGTGCGCTTCAAAAGTTTGATGTACCGGTGGCGGTTGATGCACACGCCCTGTAATAGGTTCAAAATCATGAATACTAAATGCAAAAGGATAACAATACCCATCCCATCCTACTACATCAAATGGATGATGAGCATAATGAAGTCCGTACATGATTCCTTTTTTCTTTGTTTGAATCAGAAAATCACCGGCTTCATCATATGTAAGCAGGTTTTGTGGTGTTCTGATATCACGCTCACAGAAAGGTGCATGTTCCAATAGTTGTCCGTATTTGCTGACATAACGTTTGGGATAACGAATGGGACTAAAACTTTCTACGATGAATAAACGATTATCCGGTGTATCAAATTTGATCTGATAAATAGTGCCACGTGGTATCACCAAATAGTCTCCATAAGCAAAAGTGAGCTGACCATATTGCGTGATCAATACACCACTCCCTTCATGCACAAAGATCATTTCATCTGCATCTGCATTTTTATAGAAATAATCTTTCATACTTTCTTTCGGTGCAGCTAGTACAATATGACAATCATTATTCACCAATACCGGTTTTCGGCTTTTGAGATAATCTGCTTCAGGCTTGATATGAAAACCTTCAAAGCTGCGATGTTTGAGCATTTTTTCTTCGGCAACACGTGGTTGTACGTTTACAGGCTCATCCGTATGAATGATCTGTGTAGGTGGATAATGATGATAGAGTAATGAATAATCGTTACTAAAACCTTCTGTCGAAAACAGTTGTTCCGAAAAAAGAGAACCATCTTCTTTACGGAACTGGGTATGACGTTTATGTGGGATACGACCCAATGTATGATAATGTGGCATAGAAACTTCGTTTAAGAATTAAAGAATGAAAAGACAAGGTACAAGATGGAGAAAGTGTCTCCGATCATTTATTGATTTTCGACTAATGCCAAAGAAAGCATGAGGAAATAATATTTCCATCTGCGCTTATCGATCCAATAGGTGAAATTTCGTTTAAATGGCATAGGTTGCAATTCCTTGGTGAAATTAATAAAGTTTATGAAGAAAATAGGGATTCTCTCTGATACGCATGGTTTTTTAGATGAAGCTGTATTTCGTCATTTTGAAGATTGCGATGAAGTATGGCATGCCGGTGATTTTGGGAATGATGTACTGGCTGACCAACTTAGATCTTTTAAACCGCTGAGAGGAGTGTATGGTAATATCGACGGACAAGATATCCGCTCCCACTATCCGGAATTATTGCAATGGACCTGTGAAGAAGTTCGAGTGATGATGTTACACATTGGTGGCTACCCACCCAAATACAATAGTCGATCTAAACCACTGATACAACAACACAGACCACAGCTATTTATTTCCGGACACTCACATATTCTGAAAGTAATGTATGATGATGCATTGAATTGTCTACACATCAATCCGGGTGCTGCAGGAAAACAAGGGTGGCATAAAGTGAGAACATTAGTAAGATTAGATATTGATGGGAGTGAAATGAAGAATTGCAGGGTGATTGAATTAGGGGGAAGATAAGAATATTGAATACTGAATATCAAATGATGAATTGATAACTGACAGCTGCAATTTAGCGCCTCGGACAGGATCTGACTTATCTCCATATTTTAACCTACAACCTTCTGTTTCGCCACTCATCACATTTTAACAAGCATGCAGATCCTACTCACACCTAAATTGGCATTCTAAAATTTATATACATGAACCGATCTATTACCCGCGTACTTTTCACCGCATTATTTTTCTGTCTTTTACAAACCACCGTTTTTGCACAAACCAATGAGGAGGCAGCCGCCCGAGCTTGTTTGGAAAACTACATGAGTGGTGTGGGCGACAGAGTAGAAAAAGCTTTTCACCCGAGTGCTACCATGAAGTATACCGACGTTAGTACCGGCGAATTTAAAGACGTACCCATCGCAGATTATATTGCTCGTGTGAAGGCCAATACAACCCCTCCCAAAAGAAGCATTAGCATCTTGTCATTGAATATAGAAGGCACAGCTGCCAATGCCAAGATCAAGATCGAAACAGAAACCGTGATCATGTATGACTATATGAATATGGTGAAGATCAATGGTGAATGGAAGATCGTAAGTAAGATCTTTTCAAGGATCAATAAACAATAAGCTTTTCAAGAATAATCAAAAAAAGCAGGCCTTATCATCGCCTGCTTTTTTTATGAAATTTTATCTCATCAACAGAAAGTTGTAATTTTTCGGAAAGTAAATCAATCCATATGCCATCCTCTGTTAATCGTCGCGAGCTTTTAAAATTTGGTTCCCTAGCCGCATTAGGTATGGGACTTCGTTTGCCTTCCTTTGGTTTGGGAAATGAAGAAGGTATTTTACGTAATTACGGTATGGCAGATGGGTTGATCAACCTAAGCTCCAATGAAAATCCCTATGGTATTTCACCCAAAGCAAGAGAAGCTTTGTTGAGTGCATTGGGTGAAGCACATCGATATCAATACAATCACGCCAACCTGAAAGACTTTAAAAAAGAATTGGCGAACTATTATGGGGTAAATGCTGACCAAGTGTTAGTGACCGCAGGTTCAGGAGAGGCATTGGGATTATTACCTCGTCATTTTCGTGGCAAGTTGGTCACTGCCAACCCTACTTTCGGGATTTTGCCTGCTACAGCAAAAATGTTGGGAAACAAAGTTGTAGAAGTGCCACTTACGGCTGATCAAAAACATGATCTACCCGCTATGTTGAAAGAAGTAGATAATGAAACGGAACTTGTATACGTGTGTAACCCCGCCAATCCAAGCAGTACGATTGTTTCTTCATCTTCCCTGAAGAACTTTTGTATAGAAGCTTCCAAGAAAGCTTATGTTGGCGTGGATGAAGCATATATTGATTTTCTGGATGCCCCCGATAATGAATCTATGATGCAACTCATCGAAAAACATCCTAAAGTATTTATCATCGGCACCTTCTCAAAGATCCACGCCATGGCGGGATTGAGGATTGGTTGGGTGATTGGTCATGCAACACTGATCAAAGCATTATCTGACAACTATTTCAACAGAACCCAGGCTGCTATGTCTGCTTTATCTATGAGTGCCGCATTAGCAAGTTTGAAAGATCCGGAATGGCAACAACTGAGTAAACAAAAAAATGCTGCTGCGAGAGAATATGCTTATCAAGAGTTGAAAAAAATGAATATTGATGTCATTAAATCCTACACCAATTTTCTCTTCTTCCCTATCCCGAATTATTCCGGCGACTTTGCCGCAGATATGCTGAAGAAAAATATCTTCTTGCGCTCTTCGAATTATGTTCACGGTAAATGGGCAAGAGCCAGTGTTGGAACGATGGATGAGATGAAAACGTTTATTGAGGTGATGAGGGGGGTTAGGGTTTAGGTGAAGGGTGCTGGGTACTAGGTGCTAGGTATTGGATGGTTGATTATTAGATAAGTATGCTGCTAAAACAATTATTATCCAAAACCCAGTACCTAATACCTAGCACCCATTACCCCCACCTACAATAGATACTCTTTCAATTTTGTTT
>JBDKEH010000085.1:0-30803 GCA_039795345.1 Bacteroidota bacterium | reverse complement strand
AATCCTTTTTCCAAAGAATACATACTCACTTTGAGTTGTTCACGAGGTTCATAAATATTGAAACGCAAAGAAGATTTTCCGGGATGTTCTTTTACATTTTTGTCAATAAAGGTTACAAAGTCCGGAGTTACAGAGGCAGGATGCATATTGATCTCTATGCTTCGAGTCAGATTTTGTTTTACCGTTTCCAACAAAGACATTACCGTTACTTTAAACTCGAAATTATTCGGCTGGTTGAATCTCGAACGGAAGAAACCGGTTAATAGAATATTTTGTCCTTTCTCTAAATAATTCTGAAACTTGATATAGTCCTCACTCCATAAAATAAAATCAGCCTTACCACTAAAGTCTTCAATCACGAATGATCCAAAATTCTTTCCTGTCTTGGTTACTCTATGTTGCACATCGATCACCAAACCGGCCACACGAATTTGTTTTCCAGGACTAGGTTGTAAATGTAAAGTCTGTTTGATCTCGTTGAAATCATTGATATTGGTAATGCCGTAATATTTCAATTCAAATTTGAAATGATCCAGTGGATGCCCACTCATGAACATTCCCGTTACATCTTTTTCATGATCGAGTAACTCGGTAAGTGTCCAAGGTTCTACATTGGAAATTTTTGGTATGGGCACCTGCATGGCTGATGACATATCGCCAAACAAAGTATTGGTACTTGCAGCAGTTGCAGATTGATTGGCTTGTCCATAATTGATGATCTTTTCCAATCCTGATATCTTCTCTCCATCAGCTACATGAAAGTATTGTGCACGATGGAATTCTTTGAAGCAATCAAAAGCACCTGAGTAAGCAAGACTTTCCAATGATTTCTTATTGACACTTCTTTGGATCACACGTTTGATAAAATCAAAAATGTCTTGATACCAACCATTCTTTTCTCTCTCAGCGATAATATTCTCAACGGCTGCTTCGCCAACACCTTTCAATCCACCTAAACCAAAACGAATCTCTCCATTCTTATTCACTGCAAAACCTTTCAAAGATTCATTGATATCCGGTCCCAGTACTTTAATGCCCATCCTTTTACACTCTTCCATGAAGAAGGTGATCTTTTCAATACTTCCCGCATGGTTCAACACTGCAGACATATATTCTCCGGGATAATGGGCTTTCAAATAAGCAGTCTGATACGCCACAAAAGCATAACAAGTAGAATGGGATTTATTGAATGCGTATTGAGCAAAGGCTTCCCAGTCTGTCCATATCTTCTCTAGTTTATCTGCAGGATGTCCCTTAGCGGTAGCGCCTTCAATAAACTGGGTCTTCATTTTATCCAGTACCGCTTTTTGTTTTTTACCCATCGCTTTACGAAGCACATCTGCGTCACCTTTGGTAAATCCGCCCAAGCTTTGACTCAGTAGCATTACCTGCTCCTGGTAAACAGTAATACCATAAGTCTCAGCCAGGTATTCTTCCATTTCAGGAATATCATAGGTTACAGGCTCCCTTCCATGTTTACGATCGATGAATTTGGGGATATAGGCAATGGGGCCGGGACGATACAGCGCGTTCATTGCAATGAGATCATCAAATTTATCCGGCTTGAGATCTCGCAGGTATTTTTGCATGCCTACACTTTCAAATTGGAAAGTAGCATTGGTCTCACCGCGTTGGTATAAATGAAAAGTTTTATCATCATCCAATGGAATATTATCCAGATCAATGGTTACACCATGATTTTGCTGTATGAGTTCCAATGCGGTCTTCAAAATGGAAAGGGTTTTTAAACCCAAGAAGTCCATCTTAATAACGCCTGCGTCTTCAATGATGCTTCCTTCGATCTGTGTGACCCAAAGATCAGAGTCCTTAGCTGTGGCTACAGGAATGAGTTCCGTAAGGTCTTTGGGTGCAATGATGATACCTGCTGCGTGGATCCCTGTATTTCGAACGGATCCTTCTAGTCTTTCTGCTTCTTTTAATACCTGTGCACGAATGTCATTGCCATGATAGATCTCTCTCAGTTTTTTGACATTCTCAATATCTTCTTGTTGATAGGCTTCTTTTTCTTCGAGAGATTTTTCTCCTTCTTTTGCTGTCAGAGGTGCATGTAATACGCGACCCAATTCAGTTCCCGGTTTATCCGGAACCAGCTTTGCCAGCATGTTACTTTCAGCTAATGGTAAATCCAATACACGCGCTACATCCTTGATACTCATTTTAGCAGCCATGGTACCATACGTGATGATCTGTGCCACCTGTTGCTTGCCATATTTATCTACCACATAATCGATCACTTTCTGACGACCTTCATCATCAAAGTCTGTATCGATATCGGGCATGCTCTTACGATCCGGATTAAGGAAACGTTCAAACAGTAGATTGTATTTGATTGGATCAATATTCGTAATGCCAATACAATAAGCCACCACACTTCCCGCAGCGGAACCACGACCCGGACCTACGAATACGCCCAATTCTCTTCCGGCTTTGATGAAATCACTCACGATCAAAAAATATCCGGCAAAACCCATGGTCTTGATCGTGAATAGTTCAAAATCGATACGTTCTTGTATCTCAGGTGTGAGATCTGAATAGCGCATTTTTGCGCCTTCCATGGTAATATGTCGCAGGTATTCCCATTGGTTCAGATTGGCATCCGGATGAATTTGAAATTCTTTTGGAATCGGGAAGGCGGGAAGTAGAATATCTTTTTTAAGATTCAATACTTCAACCTTATCAACGATCTGGTTGGTATTATCCAGTGATTCGGGTATATCACTGAACAGCTTACCCATTTCCTCAGTTGTCTTAAAATAAAACTGATCATTGGGAAATTTAAAGCGTCTGTTTTTGATCTGTGCATCATCATTCACAAAGTCATCAAAACCGGGTGTACTTTGTTTCTCACCGGTATTGATACATAGAAGAATATCATGTGCATTGGCATCATCCTGATCTACATAATGACTATCATTGGTAGCAATAACAGGTACATTGTATTTTTTGGCAAACTTTAATAAAGTTTGATTGATCAGTTCCTGTTCTTTGATATTATGTCGCTGAATCTCGATATAATAATCTTCGCCAAACAGATCCAGCCACCATTTGAATTCTTGTTCAGCTTTTTCTTCACCATCATGTAAAATGGTCTGTGGTACATAGGCGCCTATACAACAGGTAGTAGCGATTAGTCCTTCATGGTATTGTTCGATCAGCTCTTTATCGATACGCGGATATTTGCTGTACATCCCTTCAATAAATCCAAGGGATGTCAGTTTCACAAGGTTCTCGTATCCTTTTTTATTTTTTGCAAGAAGTACCTGATGATAACGTTCATCTTTTACTTCTTTGGTAAAGTTTTTGACATGTCTGTCTTTCACCACATAAAACTCGCAACCTACAATAGGTTTTACCAATGGTGCAGTAATATCTTTCCCATTAGCATCTTTTCCAATGACTTTGGTATTTTTCCAGGCCTGACTCACAAATTCAAATGCACCAAACATATTTCCATGGTCAGTGATGGCCAGGGCGGGCATATTATCTTTAGCTGCTTTCTTGTATAAACTATCGATTGCTGCAGCGCCATCGAGCAGTGAATATTGTGTATGAACGTGGAGATGAGAGAATGCCATAAAGAATGTCGGATGTATGATATTGGAAGTCTGATTGGGATGGCAGATGTCAGATGGCAGATTTCAGATATGTGATTTCTGATGTCTGATGTCTGATGTCTGATTTTTTGAGGGATCAGGCTTCCAAATTCCGAACTCCAAATATCCAATTTTACAAGAGTTTTTTACAGTATCAATTATCCACATCCTATCAAATATGACACATCCTAAATCCGAAATCTGACATCTGACATCCGACATCTGCCATCTGAGATCTTTTCCACATCATTTGGCTTAAAAATCGCAGCAGGGTATATTGCAGGTATGATGAACCGACTTGTTTTGTTGATAGGAATGATGAGTTTACTGGTACTCACTAGCTGTAAATCATTGAGTAAACTGACTTCAAGAGATAATTCCACGGCAAAAACGGCGCCTGCCAAAACAACCGCATCTCAACAACGAACTTTTCTGGATCAAATAGAGGTAACACCCGGATCTGTAGTTACAACCGGACATAAAGCTAGCACAACGAATGCTAACACGGCTTCTACCGGTAATACGGGCAAACGAAGTAATACTGGAACAACGGATATGAATGCTTTCAATATTGAAAGAGCCGGTTATCTTCAATTAAAATATGCTGTCATTATTGATGCCACAGTTGAGAAATTGACCAATATACCTCTTCTTGAAACCATAGATAAATGGTGGGGAACGAAATATTGCCTAGGAGGAAGTACAGAAAATTGTATTGATTGTTCTGCTTTTACGCAGGTGGTTATGCGAGATGTCTTCAATACAACTTTACCAAGAACGGCTCAGGAACAATATGACAATGCCGAGAAAATCGAATTGTCAGATTTGCAAGAAGGAGATCTCGTTTTCTTTCACACCACAGGTCGTAACCGAGATATTACGCATGTGGGTGTTTATCTACTCAATAATAAGTTTGTTCATGCAGCCACCAGTGGTGGGGTGATGATCAGCGATCTGAATGAGAAATACTGGCAACCAAGGTTCAGAGGGGCGGGCAGGGTAGTAAAATGATTTTCTAATTACCTAAACAATGCCTGTACAGTTTCTTTCGTCTTTTGTAACAGCACTACATCCTTTCCTTCCAGCATTTTATTGAGCATAGATGCTTCATAGTGTCTGATGGTAAGTAGTTGAAGATTTTTTTCTACTTGTACATCAAATAAAATACCTGCCTGAGCAGCGAACTGATCTGTTTTGTCTTGTTTATCATCCATACAGATCTGAACACCAATGGCGCCTGTTTGAATCAGGTTAGGTCTCACGCGGGTTTGTCCGAAGATGCCATACAATTGTCGCATCGGTTCTTCACCCATAAATGAAAAATCACGACTCTTTAGGTGGATCAGTATCTGTTTTTCTTTGATGACGAAAATGGGAGGAAGCCCCTTGATGTTTTTTTTATGTATGATGGTGCCTGGTAAAGATGGATCCAAGAAACATTTTACATACATCGGAATACCCTTATTCTGTAAGGGTTTGATGGTTTTTGGATGGATGACCTGTGCGCCATAAAAAGCCATTTCAATGACTTCATTGAAATTCAATTCCTGAATCAGTTGGGCTTCGGGAAATTGTTTAGGATCAGCATTCATAACGCCTTCAACATCTTTCCAAATAGTTAAACTCTCTGCATTCAACATATTGGCGAATAGGGCTGCAGTATAATCGCTACCTTCTCTTCCTAAAGTGGTACTTTCATTTTCATCTGTAGATCCAATGAAACCTTGGGTAACAATTACATTCACCCCACTATTAACTGTCAACTGCCAACTATCAACTATTTTCTTTTCCGTAAACTCAATATCCACTCCCGCGTCTCTAAAATTATCATCAGTGCGAAGAATGTCACGAACGTCTAACCATTCATTCGAAATATTTTCTTCATTCAGAAAATGACTAATGATAGAAGTGCTTAATAGTTCTCCCACGCACACTACTTGATCATAATAATAATCAAACTCCCTAACAGGCTTGTCATGTAAAAGCCATTCCACTTCAGTAAAAAAATCAGTCAACTTAGCAGCGCATGGATTGTATTGCTTAACCAATAAATATTTAGCCGTGGTGAGATGCTGATTCTTGATCACTTCGAATAACTGAAGTGCTTCGTCTTTTTTTCCACTATAAAAAGCTTCTACTACTTTTTCTAGTGCATTGGTGGTTTTCCCCATAGCTGAGATGATCACAACAAGGGGTTCATGTTTATGTTGTTGAACGATGGCGGCTAGATTTTTAATACGATCTACACTATTGACACTGGCGCCGCCGAATTTGAATACTTTCATTGAGGTAACTGTTCTATTCAGCAAAACTAAGGGGAAGCAGGGTGTAAACAACCGACAAAATTCCTAGGTGAATAATAAGTGTATAGCATCAGCCAAGGGTAGTAAAAGTTTTCACGAATCTTTTCCCAAACAAGAGTAAATTGGTATAGTTGTTGTTTTATAAGGACAAAAAGTAGTGTATGCAAATGTTTCGTTTCCTTTTAGTCAATATGAGTGCTTTATTGCTTCCGTTATTGTTATTATCCTGCAATCGTAATTTATCAGCCATAGAGAGAACCCAACCGGCACCTGTTGCATTCAATGCTTCCTCTATGACACGCGATATTTTATACCATGTAAATGAGTATCGCAAAAAGAAAGGACTAGGGATACTTAAAATGATCGCAGTAGCCGATGAACAGGCAGAATTACACAGTAAAAATATGGCGCTCAAAAAAACTGCTTTTGGACACAATGGTTTTGAAGAACGTATTCAGTTGATATCGAAATCAACCGGTAATATTTCTGCAGCCGCTGAAAATGTCGCTTATGGAAAGTTATCTGCTGAAGAAGTAGTGAAAGGATGGATCAATAGCCCCGGTCACAAGAAAAATATCGAAGGAAACTTTACACTGACAGGAATAGGGGTATATGAAGATGCAACAGGTGTCATCTTTTTTACACAGTTATTCATGCGTCAATAATCGATTTAAGAATGGGATGCTTAGCAATGAAAGGGTGTGTAACAATTACACATATGATAGTGGATATTTTCTAAGCGAGTGAAATTAGATACCTTCGCTCAAACGATTGCCCTTAAGCCATGACTGTAAACAGAAGAATCCTTACACTGGATGAATTTACCCTGCAACAATTAAGACAATTTCCTACCGCTACCGGTGAACTGAGTAGTTTATTGAGAGACATCGGTCTAGCTGCAAAGCGTGTGAACGTAGAAGTGAACAAAGCGGGATTGGTTGATATACTCGGAGATGCCGGCACCATTAATGTGCAAGGTGAAGATGTTAAAAAACTAGATATCTATGCCAACAATCAATTTATGGGCGTATTGCAACATGGTATTAGTTGCGCAGGTATAGGAAGTGAAGAATTAGATGATTTTGTAGTGTTTGATGATGAGGTAAGTAATCAAAGTAAATATGTGGTGATGTTCGATCCACTCGATGGTAGTGGAAACATTGATGTGAATGTTTCTATTGGAACCATTTTTAGTGTCTATCGTAGGGTGAGTGAGAGAGGTAAACCTTGTACGAAAGCAGATTTTTTACAACCTGGAAATCGACAGGTAGCAGCAGGATATGTTATTTATGGTTCCAGTACCATGTTTGTATACGCTACTAGAAGAGGGGTTAATGGTTTTACATTGGATCCATCTATTGGTGAGTTTTGTTTGAGTCATCCGGATATCAAATGCCCACCCACTGGAAAGTTTTATTCAGTGAATCACGGGAATTTCTTTCAATACGATGAAGGTGTCAGAAAATACATTGATGCTTGTCAACGTAAAACAAAAGAAACCGGTGGTCCATACACGCAACGCTATATCGGAAGTATGGTGGCAGATGTTCATCGTAATCTCATCAAAGGAGGCATCTTCATGTATCCGGGAACCACGGATAAACCTAAAGGCAAACTAAGATTGTTGTATGAATCCAATCCCTTTGCATTTATTCTGGAAGTGGCCGGGGGAAGAGCTACTGACGGCCAACAACGTATCCTTGATATACAACCTACCGAATTACATCAAAGAACACCTCTCTTCATAGGCAGTAGAGAGATGATGGATGAATTGGAAAGCTATCTGTAATAGAGAAACAGAGAAATATTCAATATTCAACTTCAAAGTTGGACATTGAATATTTCTCTGTTCTTCTGTTTTCCTTATTTTGTGCAAAAAAATGCTCCGCTTCCTTTCTATCTGTTCTTTTATTTTGATCAGTTCTTTTGTTCAGGCTCAACAACGTCTTGAGCCGGGGCAGATGCAATACATCATCAATCCCAAACCTAATAATATCTTGTATCGTGATACCCTGTATAAGGGAAGCAAACAATTCATGCAGTTGTTTTATCGTACACGCGATCAGCAAATCATCGATCTATATCTGAAACATCAGTCCAACAAAGTCACGGGACAGATTTTAGGCTTAGCGGGCACTTTCGCAATTATTTTCGGTGTCAGAAACTTATCTGAGGAAAATAAGAAGGGTACAGGTTGGGCAATGATTGGTGGAGGTTTTGCATCGCTGATGACGGGGGGGTATTTAACATTGCAGGGACAAAAAAATCTGGCTTTAGCCGTAACTTTATTCAATCAACGTCATAATAAAGCCGTGCTAGGTGTTGGTGTTGCTCAGCAACAAGCCGGTTTTGTCTATAAATTTTAGAGATGAGTCAGCCGATTATTAAGGTTACAGACCTGCATAAAAAGTATGGAGATTTTGAAGCCGTTAAAGGCTTGAGTTTTGAAGTACTGCGTGGAGAGATATTTGGACTACTGGGGCCCAATGGGGCAGGTAAATCAACGACTTTGGAAATCATCGAAACACTTCGTGAGAAAACAAGTGGCAAAATATGGGTAGATGGATTTGATCTGGATAAAGATCCCAATGAAATCAAGAAGATCATTGGGGTGCAACTTCAAACATCGGGTTATTATCCGGGATTGAATCTGGTGGAACTCTTACAACTATTTGCAGGACTTTATAACAGATCCATTGATCCATTGACATTATTAGATACTGTGAATTTGCGTGATAAAGCAAAAGCAAAATTCAAAGACTTAAGTGGCGGGCAAAAACAAAGATTTTCAATAGCCACTACTTTGATCAACGAGCCTCATATTATTTTTCTGGATGAGCCAACTACAGGACTAGATCCACAGGCGAGAAGAAATCTGTGGGATCTGATCAGACAAATCAGGGATAAAGGAACAACTGTTATCATCACAACGCACTACATGGATGAAGCTGAAATTTTATGTGATCGTGTAGCTATTGTAGATAAAGGCAAGATCATCGCACTGAATTCGCCCGATAAACTTATCGATGAGCTCGTTGCCACAGGCTTTGAAAAACCCAAAGAGGTTAAGCAGGCAAATCTCGAAGACGTATTCATCCATTTAACAGGACATGCGTTGCGAGAAGGAGGATAATTGAAATAAGAAATTAGAAATATCTTTTTACTATTACCTATCACCTATTGCCTATCACCTAATACCTAACACCTAACACACCTCTCATGACCACAGATCCACGTTACCCCATCGGAAAATATGAACCAAAACCCTTCAGTGAACAGCAAAAGAAGGAGTGGCTTGCAGATATTCAATTTCTTCCTGAAGAAGTGGAACGTGCCATTTTGAATTTAGATGCGGCACAATTACAGACGCCTTATCGAGATGGCGGTTGGACTGTACAACAATTGGTGCATCATATTGCAGATAGTCATATGAATGCCTATATCCGTTTTAGATTAGGGCTAACAGAAGAGAATCCTGTGATCAAACCCTATGATGAAAATGCATGGGTGAAATTGGCGGATATTGAAACGGTTCCCATCAATGTATCCTTGACAATACTTCATGGCATTCATCAGCGCATGTTGGCTACCATTAAAGATTTAACACCCGAACAGTGGGAGAGAAAAGTAACACATCCTGAGCATGGTAGAGAAATGTCGATGTGGTTTTTATTAGGTCTCTATGCCTGGCATGGCAGACATCATACGGCTCATATTACTACATTGCGTGCAAATAAAGGTTGGTGATGAGAGATCTTCGATGGAAAAAACTTGCATCTGAGAAAGTATATAGCGATCGCTGGTTTCAAGCCCGTGCCGATAAATGTGAATTTCCTGATGGGAGAATCATTGAGCCTTACTATGTAGTGGAACTTCCCAATTGGGCCAATATTTTTGTTGTTACATCTGATGAAAAGATCGTATTGGTTCGACAGTATCGTTATCCCGTAGATCAAGTTACTTACGAATTACCCGGTGGTGTGATAGATAGAGGAGAAGATCCTAAGGCCGCAGCTATTCGGGAAATGAAGGAAGAAACAGGATATCATTCCGATGAAGTAGAATTTGTTTGCCAGTTGTCTCCCAATCCTGCGATCAATAATAATACAGCTTATTTTTTTCTTGCTAAAAATGCGATCCCCGGGGAGAAAAAGAGTTTTGATGCATTTGAAGACATTGATATCTGTCTGTTTACAAAAGAAGAATTCCTTCAACTACTTCGTGAGAACAAAATGCAACACGGTGTTCAATTAGGTCCCGTATATGAAGCTTTACTCAGATTAAACTGGATGAAAATTCAATAACAACAAGATCTCATCTTTTTTTGCTATACAGGTAAATTTACTTCCCCCACTAAAAACACACTTCCGCAAACAAGGATCAAATCTTTTGGGGAGCTCTTTTGGAGTGTTTCTTCCAAAGCGGTATTTACATCTGTATAACAGTTTCCTATCAAACCAAACTGAGAAGCTTGCTGTTGTAGACTTGTTGCATCCATCGCTCTTGGGATCTGTGCTTGTGTAAAATGATAAGTTGCATTTTTGGGTAAGATACTCAGTACAGTATCGATGTCTTTATCCTTTACCATGCCTATGATGATGTGTAGATTTTGATATTCTACATACTTCAATTGTTGGTTGATAGCTTTGATTCCATCTTCATTATGTCCAACATCCAATATCACAGCAGGATTTTGATGAATGATCTCCCATCTGCCATGTAATCCGGTTAGCTTTTTTACTTGTGGTAAAGCCAGTTGCAGGATATCAGTGCCTGTATTCCAACCTTTATTTTTTAACTGATGCGCAGCTTCTTCTACAGTCAAAATATTCTTCAATTGATAGATCCCCGGAAGGTCTATTCTATAAGTATGTTTCTCTTCTGTTACTTGATGTAACGTTGTTACTTCTAATTGATGATGTTCATAGCTCCATTCAGCAATCGCTCTTTGTTTTGATGCGTAGATCAAAGGGGTAGTGACGCGTGTTGATGTGTTTTCGAAAACAGGTTCAGTATCAGGAACTACTTCCCCAATTACACATGGAATACCCGCTTTCATAATACCCGCTTTTTCTCCTGCGATCGCAGAAAGGGTATTACCCAACATATTCATGTGATCCATACCAATATTGGTGATGATACTCAATTCGGGGTGAATGATGTTGGTACTGTCTAATCTTCCACCTAATCCCACTTCAATCACAGCAATGTCTACCTGTTGTTCTGCAAACCAGCTAAATGCCATGGCAACAGTGATCTCAAAGAAAGAAGGTTCGATCTCTTCGATCAGTGGCTGAATTTTTTTGGTGAAACGAACCACAAACTCTTCTGAACACATCTCACCATTGATTTTAATACGTTCTCTGAAGTCTTTTAAGTGAGGAGAAGTATACAATCCTGTTTTGTAACCACCTGTTTGTAAAATAGCAGCCATCATATGGCTAACAGAACCTTTACCATTGGTTCCCGCAATATGTATGGATTTGAATTGATGATGCGGATTTCCCAATGCCTCGCATAAACGGATGGTATTTGTAAGGTCTTTTTTATAAGCAGCAGCCCCAATACGACTGAACATCGGTAGACGGGTAAAGAGATAGTCGATCGTTTCTGAATAGGTCATTGTAAGCCTCTAAACTGTTATCGACAAATGTATGAAACTATGTGATTGTGAAGATGAATGAGCGATGTGTATGATAATTGATTAAGCCACAGATTCACAGATTACCCAATCTGTGAATCTGTGGCTTAATCTTTATGAAAAAGAACTTTTATCCTTTCAATTTAAAACTAAACACCAATGTACCTGTTTGCTCATCTGCATTGCCGGCATTCAACTTGAGAGATCTGGCTTTGCGTAAAGCAATGTTTCTGATATTCTGATTCGTAGTAGTAGTACCTCTCGGATTTACAACGGCCATAGTAACGTTGCCGGATTTATCAACGGTAATATCAACCGCAACTTTTGCATTTTCGTTGAAGTCGTCTTCAAATGAGGGAATACTTCTAAAGCTTCTGCCCGTTAATCCGCTACGTATACTCACACCTCCTGATCCACCTGCACCGCCATTACCGCTAGCTGCATTACCATTATAACTATCTGAGTTTGGATTGCCATTCGGATTACCTTGATCTCCTTTTCCTCCGGCAATTCCCTGATTTTTCACGCCATTGTAACTGTCAGCATTGTTTCCACTACTGGTAGTACTAGTTCCTCCTTGAAAAACTGCTTTGGGTTTTGGAGCAGGTGGGGTAGGATTGCTGACGGTATTATTGTTGGGTTTTGTGATCGCAGTTTTATTCTCATTCAAAGGCTTGGTCACCGGCTTATTGATGGTTTTATTCACTACAGGCGCATCATCTGCTTCATTTTCATCACCGGTAATATTGGGTTGATCGGTACTGATAGCAGATTTAGAAGGTGTAGTAGCATCCTGTGTTTCAGAAGGGGCGCCCGGTATTTGAGGAGCAACATCTCCCAATCCTGTTTCACTATTACCAAGATTCACTTCAATGCCTTCACCAAAATCAGGTTGAGGAATTTGAGGTAAACTCCATTGCAACATGAAGAATAGCAAAAACAAAGCGCCACAAATAGCAACAGTGATCAGTGATGCTTTGATATTTTTTTCTTTCTCAAAATCGAGGGTCATGTAGGCACGGTTATTCATATAAAAATACAGCTATGCTTTCAGCCATTATACAATGTTGAAAATTACAGCCATAACCATGCAGTAATCCACTTTTGGGGTATAAAGAAAGGTTAATTTGGTTGATAGTCCATAGTCCATGGTCCATGGTCCATGGTCTATGGACTATGGTCTATCCTCACGCCTCCACCAAATTCTTCCTCGGATCAATGATGCGGAGAACACCATCGATGCCGGGTTGATTGAAGCCTTTGTAGCCTTGGTTTCTTTCGAGATTCTCGAAATGTGAGCCGATGGCACCGTTGAGTCTGAAATCTTCTGCTTGTTCTTGTGTAATAAGCCCTTGTTTTTCGAGTGCATCTACTTTAGCCGGATCTACAGGCCACCATTCACCCACCGTGAGTTCCTGATACAAATGCGGGAAATTTGAAAATGGGTTCATCATTTGGATACCCAACTGATGAAACTGCTCTCTGAATTTTTTTTGATCGAACATACATTCGAGGTGATTGAGTCCGGCATCCAACATTGACTCACCATGCAAGGCTGTCCATAGGCCTGCTCTTCTCATATAAGGTAGTTCAGGAATGCTGTTATGTGCGAAATCGCCTTCCAGTTCTTCGGGTGAGAGATCAATATCTGTAAAAATGATACTGCCAATCACAGGTTGCTCCAAGATCTGTGAACCCCATCCTGCATCAGCACCTGCATAAAAACGTTCTCTGCAAACAAATCCCAAATTTTCCAGCACTTTGATATTGCGGTGGAACCATGTTCTGGAACTATCATAAGTATGGTGATCTTGATTGGCCCATCCGATACCCATCTGATCCTGTCTGCTTTTTTGTACACGCCCTGCATAATTGCGTGTCATCCAGAATTCTCTTTCTGCTCTTAAGAAAAGATCGCAAGCCCAGTGCTGGTCAAGATCTGCCACTGCTTTTTGAACGATCTTATCCGTATAATCAAACCCTTCACCCGGATTATTGAATTGACGACGTCTGGAACGAAAAGTTTGTAAATGAATCCTGGATAAACGCAACTGTTCATCGGAAGGATCATGCGCTTCAAAAGCCAATGAACCATTTCTTTGCACCACCCAAAATGATACCAGATCATTCTGCCAAACTTTAGCACGCTGAAAAGGAGCATATGCTTTTCCTTCTACAGTTACGGACAAACGATGTGTTTTCACAAAATCTCTGACATGTTCCACTTTAAAAGCAATGGCAAAATGTTGACCGGATAAGATAGCGGGGAAAAGTCCGGCAGTATTTCTTAACACATTGCCATCTGTTTCATCAACAATCCAACCATGGGCAAGGAACTCTGATCTTGATACCATTGATTCCGGAACAACCATATGATCGAGTATATCTCTCAATCTTACTGCGCAGGTATTCAACAATTGAATCCTAAAATTTTCTGCTTCCTGACAAAGTGATAATCCTTTGTTCAACAATGAATAGATCAGATCATCAGCCGAAGGATTGACTTCCCACTTTGGAAATAAAAGAGGTTGATTCATGATGTTTGTTTTAAGATGAATAAGCTCAAAAACTCATTTTCAAAAGCAAAATAGAGGTTTGAATTTTTATGCAGGGGCGATTTAGCATGTGTTTTGAAGTGAGATCAAAGCAGTTCGTAGGCTGTATTAATTTGTTTGAACAACTATCATTGTAAATGGTGTTTTTTTTGTTTTTTGAAATACGGATGACTGTAATTTGACACCGCATCGCTTAATCATTTAATGATATGTCAATCTTATCAGCTCAATTTTTGGAAGAACTATCTTCTTGTCTGTCACAATCCATTATTGCACAAGAATCGGAAAGAGCAGCTCATGTATCTGGATTAACGTATCATCATGCTATGATTCCTGATGTGATTGTTTATCCGATATCAACAGAAGAAGTGAGCAAGACAATGATTTGTTGTTATAAACATCAAGTGCCTGTTATTCCATATGGAGCGGGTACTTCTGTTGAAGGACATACTTCTGCAGTTCAAGGAGGTATTTGTATGGACTTAAGCAGGATGAATCAAATCAAAGACATCGATCCTGTCAATTTTTGTGTAACAGTACAAGCAGGTGTGAGACGAAAAGCATTGGATGAAGCATTACAAAACTCCGGATTCTTTTTTCCAGCCGGACCGGGCGTCAATGCAACGATAGGTGGAATGGCAGCTACAAGGGCATCCGGTATATATGCGGTTAGGTATGGCACGATGAAACAAAATGTGCTGAGCATGACTGTAGTAATGCCTGATGGAAAGATCATCAAAACAGGCAACAACGTAAAAAAATCTTCAGCAGGTTATGATCTTACAAGTTTATTTATAGGTGCTGAAGGTACATTGGGGATCATTACTGAATTGACTGTGAAGTTGTTTCCGCTGCCATCTACCATATCCATGGCAGCTGTTTCATTTCCATCTTTTGAGTCTGCTGTAGCAGCATCTATTCAAGTGATCACCAAAGGTATTCCTGTTTCGAGTATTGAATTATTGGATGAGATCACAATTGAAGCAGTCAATCATTATTCTTCTTTGGATTATCCGGTGATGCCCGTTATTTTCTTTGAGTTTCATGGACATGCAGAAGAGACTCATGCGCATATTCAGCAAGTTGAAAAAATTGTAAGGCCACTAGGAGGAATACACATTCGTTGGGCAGCTAATGAAGCCGAACGAATCCGTCTTGCCAAAGCACGAACCGATGCATTGCCGGCAGTAATGGAGTTAAAACCCGGTTCTAAAATTATTGGAACAGATGTATGTGTACCTGTATCAGAATTGGCAACATGTATCCTTGCAACTAAACTTGATATTGCTAAGTCCGGGCTTATAGCGCCACTATTTGGACATGTTGGAGATGGGAATTTTCATTTGGCCATTCTTGTTGATCCGAATGCTGCAGATGAAATGCAGAAAGCAAAAACATTGAATGAAAGCATGCTAACGCGAGCAATTACCATGGGAGGAACTTGTACTGGAGAACATGGAATCGGTATCGGAAAAATTCCTTTTATGTACATGGAACATGGGAATGCTGTTGATGTCATGAGGCTAATAAAGCAAGCGATGGATCCAAAAAATATCATGAATCCCGGAAAGATATTGCCAGAGTAAGATCAACTAAAGACTCAACGGAAGAAAACATCGTAACCAAAACGTATCAGTGTGGCGGTAACAATGATGAGGAAAAAGATTCGTATGAATTGATTGCCTTTCTTTACTGCAAGTGAAGCTCCGATGATACCGCCAACTGCATTACTGATAGCCATGGGTATAGCAACAGTCCAAAGTATACTTCCTTTTAATAAGAATAAAACAATAGATCCTAAGTTGGTAGAGAGGTTTACGATCTTTGCATTGGCACTCGCTTGCAGAAAATCAAAACCAAGAATGGCAATGAATGCCAATACAAGAAAACTACCGGCACCCGGACCAATAAACCCATCATAAAATCCGATCACCAAGCTGATCAGTAAGCTGAGCCAAAGAATATTTTTTGCACTGTGTTTTTTGTGTACTTGTTGACCGAAATCTTTTTTAGTGTATGTGTAGATCGCTACAAGAATGAGTACAATGAAGATGACGGGTTTCATGTAACGATTACTTACCACAGTCAATAACTGCGAGCCTGCAAATGCAGCAATAAAAGCTGTCAGACACATCAAAAAAGTCAGTTTCCAATTCAATTGCACTCTTTTCAGGTATTGTCTGGCAGCGAAAAAAGTACCGCTGAATGAAGGTATTTTAATAGAGCCAATCACCGTTGAAACTGGAAGGTCGGGTAGTAGTACCAATGCCGCGGGAGTTTGAATCAATCCGCCACCGCCTACGATCGCATCCACAAATCCGGCAGAGAAAGCAGCAACACATAATAGAATCAAAGTCAATGTATCCATGAAGGGATGAAGATAAGTTGGTAGTTATTTTTTTTCAAGTAAAGATTTCATATTGATCAAACCAAAGACAGGACCCAATGCTAATATCGGTAAAAGCCAGTATTTGGGTAAGTCATCCGGCAGAAATCGATTCCATATCAGATTTAAAGTTTCAATACTCACAATTGTAATAGCAAATCCAATAGACGTTACCAATGTCAATGCGGTTCCTTTTGTTTCAGGAGCAGCAGTCTGAGACACCAATGCAGAGAATTGCGGTGAATCAGCAATAACAAAACATCCCCATACTATTAAACCTGTCAGAAACATACCTGGAGATGCATAGAAAAAAAGAGGAGAAAGCAGGCAGCAAATGCAGGATATAATTAAAGAAATCCATGCCACTTTAGCACTGCCGATTTTATTAGAGATAGATCCACCAATGATACAACTGATAGTGCCAATACCAATGATCACAAAAGACCAAAATGAAACAGGTATAGCGCTTGCATGAAGTTGATTATACCACATGATCATCAATGGAACAAAAGCCCAGAACGTGTAGAGTTCCCACATGTGTCCGAAATAACCGAATGCGGCGGCTTTAAAAGATCTGTGTTGAAATAAACTGCGGAACTTCACTCTTTTGAGACCTGTAGATTGGGTTCGGTGTGGTCCATTCTTTAATAAGCAACCCATCAATAAACCACCTATTGCTGCAATAGCAGAAGTGATCATCATCACTTGTTCCCAATTGGATACATGTATCGTGCTTTTGATCAAGTGTGGTAATGCTTTACCTGCCACCAAAGCGCCCACCAGAAACCCCAAGGCCTTACCCAATCCTTTTGCATACCAATCTGCTGCGATCTTCATTCCCACCGGATATACACCTGCCAGAAAAAATCCGGTAAGAAAGCGGCAAGCTAATAATACTGAAACATTATCATCACTCCATATCACTATTACATTAAAGACTGCTGCCAATAAAGCACACCACATAAAAAGTTTGACAGGAGAAAATCTATCAGCAATACTCAATAAGGCAAATGTCAATGTTCCGATAATAAAACCTGATTGAACAGCAGTAGTGATATTACCTACAATACTATCAGGCAATTGATACTGCACTTGCAATGCAGGTAATATCGCATTGCCTGCAAACCAAACAGAAGTCCCAGCAAACTGAGAAAAAACGATCAGGGGAAGTACATAAAGCGGAACAGTAGAAGATGCCGGATGCTTCATGCCGTAATTTACTGTTTTATGCGATTACGGTTTTGCATCGTATTTGCGATTACAAGGCCACCGATGACCAATAATCCACTCATCAGATGAATGGAGTTGATCTGCTCACCCAATAACCACACTGCTTCAAGTGTACTGAAGATGGGGATCAGGTTTCCAAAAAGTACGGTAGTGCCTGTTCCTAGTTTTTGTAATGCAGCATTCCAACAAAGAAAAGAAATCACTGAAGTACCTAATCCTAAATAAATAATGGAACCATATAAAGATCCGTTCCATTGAACAGGACCTGTGATATTCAATTCCACGATGTACGCAGGAAATAACAATAGGGTGCCCAACAAAAAAATGATGAATAAGAAATTTATAGAAGAGATACCGGCAGGCTTTTTTCTGACAAGAATATTATAAATGGCGAAAGCCAATGCTCCTGCCAATACCCACAGATCACCTATGGAAAAAGTAAAAGAGGCAAGGTTCTGCCAACTACCTCTCGACAACAACAAAACAATTCCTGAAACACATAAAAGAATTCCGATGATCCTGAATGCATTCAATCTTTCCCTCAAAAAAATAATCGCCATGATCGTTGCAAAAATGGGAGAGGATGTAGTGCCGATCAATGCCATATTGATAGCGGATGTATAATGTCCGGCAACGTACACAAACGTATTGAACAGTGCGATACCGGTGAGTGCTACCCAGAAAAGGTATTTCCAATTGTTACGGATTAGTTCTTTTTCTTTTTTGAATTTATTCCAAGCGATTGGGGCAATAAGTATAGTGGCGAGTACCCATCTGTAAAAGGCAAGACTTATTGGTGGTATTTGTTGGCTCACACCTCTGGAGATCACGAAATTGCCTGACCATATCAGTGTTGCCAGTACTGCAAGTGCAATACCGGAGTAATAATCTTTTTTTGTAACAATCATTCTCTTGTGTCTGTAAAATGCTATCGATATAACTCAGCACCTGCGAAATGCTGGTCATAATTCCCTTTGATACGTTCCATTGGCGGATTAAAATATCCAAATCTCACTTTAGGAAACTCTTCGGCGATCAATGACATCAATTGTTTTACACCTAACATTTCGCCTGTTTCATGTACACCAATTTTACCCATGTACCAATCAGGATCAATATTGAAATTACGCCATTGTATCATTGAAAGATCTGTATCGATGATCAGTTGACGTAATGCTTCATATTCTTCAACACTATCGGTCATTCCGGGAAATACAAAATAATTGATGCTGGCCCATCCACCATAACTACGCACAACTTTCAAACTCTCAATGATATCTTCAAATCGATAATTATTAGGTCGATAGTAAGGCTCATAAATATGTTTACGCGCAGAGTTTGTGCTTACGCGAATACTATTCAGTCCTGCTTCACATAAGGCTTTTACAGCATCCGGTTTAGAACCATTGGTGTTGATATTGATATTGCCTCTATCGGTATGTTTTCTGATTTGTATAATCGCTTCACGAATGGTTTCCCACATCAGTAATGGTTCGCCTTCACAACCTTGACCAAAGCTGACGATAGGAAATGGCGCATTCATCAAATGCGGAACAGTAAACTCAACGATCTCTTCCGCCATCGGTTTGAAAGTAAGACGATCTTGTGTAGATACGATCGTTTCTTCTTCAGGTTGAAAAGAGATACAGCCTACACAATTGGCATTACACGCAGGAGAAGTGGGTACAGGACATTCCCATCTGGAAAGAGAAAAGTTTCTTGCTGCCGGACAGTTATAGGTCATACAGCAATTTTCCATTAGGTGTTTTACCAAACGATTATCGGGATAATTGTTTAGTAACTGTTGCGTACCTGTTTCAATCTTTTTTGCATCATAACCCGCACATTCTTGTCTGATATCTTTTTCAATTCTTACAGCAGGCACATAGATCTTTTCATTGTGCCATCCTGCAGCTGTATAACAGAACAATGGTAGGGTGGGAGCATCCGGTAAAGTTTCATAGGCTGCTATGTAAAGACCTGTATGAGCCGGTGGAATAAATGCAGCTACGGCCCATCCTTTTTCGCATAAACGCATTTCGCCAGTGACCACATCAATACCAATACCACGTCTTCCGGGTAACTCATATAAATTTCCACCATCAGGCAGTTCGATCCATTCATCTAAAGGAATGGGAAATGCATCCCAACCTGCTCTTCCGGTGGCATACAGACTAGTATCTTCAAAGATATTGCCATTGCCATCTGAGTAAAGTATGTAGGGAGATTGTTGAATTGCCATGGTGTTTGATTTGTTGCGATTTGTAATGTTGAATAGCTGTGCTGTGTTCAGCATTACAGATAGTGAAGTATTCAGCAGTAAATTAATCTATTTTATGGTATCTGCTCCGATCATTGATCTACAGAATTCATTGAACTCTTTCTCTAATTGTGGGGTTGTCTGAGAATCGATTTCTTTTTGAAGTAGTTTATTGTTTTTGAAATCGAGTGTCAACAAACCATCCTTCAAAACAACATTACTCAATTCGCCCCATTGATAATGTTTGCGCGGAAAAGTATTGAATACTACTTCTGTTTCGTCAAATGCGATCTCTCTTGGAAATTTTACTTGTTTTTCCATAACCGCTGCAATCACATACACCGCGAATATCCAGACATATGGAGATTTGAGTGTGATGAATAATCCCCAGGCCGCAAACAAAAGTCCGATTCTGTAATAGCCTACTTTGCCATTGCTTTTCCTGGCATATGTAAAAATGATCCATCCAAGTATAAGAGTGGCGATCGTAAATGGCATCACAGATGCTTCAGAAAAAGGAGTCAATGCATCTTCTAAAAGAACGATCACTGCCAACAACAACATCATAATACTGATATTGTCTACCAATTTAAAACTGCGTTGTTTTAGTACAACGATATAATCAAAGGTTTTTGCAGCCATCTTATTATTTGATCATCAGGTTACAGAGTCTCCATAATAAACGAGCTCCCACATTGCTATCCCAATCTGTTTGTCCAACCCCGATCTCTACCAGATCAAAGCCGATCAATTGTCTGCCGCTCTCTTTTACCTTTTTGAAAAGATACAATACTTCTTCGGTCTCAAAACCACCTTGAACCGGTGTTCCGGTATTCGGACAATACTTGCGGTCTAATCCGTCAATATCAAAGCTGATGTATACTTTTTCAGGAAGGTGATGGATGATCTCATCAGCGATATGTTTCCAGGTATCTCCTTCAAATTTTCTTTCCTGAATGTTCTTATCGAAATAAGTTATGACTCTAAAATTACTATTACAGATATAATCCCATTCTTCTTCACAGAAATCGCGAATACCTGCTTGTACCAACTTTGTGATCTGAGGAATTTCATTCAATGCATTGTACATCACTGATGCATGAGAGTAAACAAAATTCTCATATGCCTTTCTAAGGTCGCAGTGTGCATCTATTTGCAGTATACCGAAATCTCCATGTTTTTCAGCCAATGCTTTCATGAAACCAAGAGGAGTACTGTGGTCACCACCCAATAATCCAACCAGTTTACCCTTGTCCAACAAAGCTTTTGTTTCTTCATATACCCACTGGTTCATCATCACACTGCCTTCATTGATCTCTTTCAGGCTTTTGCACATGAACTTATTCTTTTCTACTTCATCACCATGAGAGATATAATCGATGTATAATTCAGCCTCTTTACGCAGGTAGTCACTTTTCAACAAGATCTTTTTGTTGGTCTCTTTCATGTAATACCCTTGCTTCCATCCACCCGGAACATCCGCATCAAAAAGGTCAACCTGAATACTTGCTTTTAATACATGCTCAGCAGCACGTGCAGTACCGGCACCATAACTTACGGTTACTTCCCAAGGAACAGGTAAGATCACAAGGCGAGCGTCTTCTTCAGCAAAAGGAAGTCCGAAAATGTTGTTGTTGGGATTACCAACCGTGTTGGGGTCAAACTGTGATAAATCGGTCATGATATTTCTTAGATTGCAAACAGGGCGCAAGTTAGGCGCATTTTTCGGAATTATGGCTGTTTGTGCCCATGGTAAGTCATTATTTGACCGATCATTCTACCTTTTCATGGTTATTTGGGTTCATATTTCTCCATGAATGACTTGAACAGGTATTCCCATGCGATGAATGGTATCAGGTACAAGGTATAACCCGGAATAGCTTTTACGGATAGAGGGAGCCACCAAGCATGTAACAGTAAGCTGATCAATAAGAGCCATTTTAGTCCTAGCCAAGCTTCCAAAAACCAGCGATCCGGCAGTGCAAAAGGAATCAATACCCATACAAAAGCAGGATTAAAAAGTGAACGACCCGTGTAGAGGTAGGTGTAAATGAAAAATCCCATGAGAAAAGCCAGTATAGTGGCTGTATAACGCCCCGGTATGATCAAAAAAATGAGTAGGAAGGTGGATGTAAAGATCCATTTCCAGATATCTACTTGAAAGACACTCGGGTCGATGAATCCCGGGAAATCAATATGGTCAAAAGGGAGGGCATTGAATATCCAAAGACATAAAAAGATCAGGAATAACCAACCGGCAATGACTCTGGCCATAAATTTTTTGTATTCCTGTAAAGTATCTGTTCCTGAAGGGTTCATTGGCTCCATGTCCTAAAATTGTGGAAAGAAATCTGTTTTAACAAGAATGCCTGACAAACATCAGGCGTTGCTTGTTCATTTTGGGCTACTTTTGCAGCGTAAAAAGGACGACATGAAAAAAACACATATTATCATATTGGTTTTGATCGCTGCTGCCATTGTAGTCTTGATCAGTTATACAGGCGATTTAACTACTTATGAAACCATTGCATCTGCCAAACAGAAAGAAGGAAAGTTTGTGAATTTGATCGCGAAACTGGATAAAACGCAACCGCTGGAGTATGATGCCGTAAAAAATCCAAATTACTTGACCTTTACTGCAGTTGATACATTGGGTAATAGCATTAAAGTGGTGTATCATAACAATAAGCCAACAGACATGGAAAAAAGTGAGCGTCTTGTGCTAAAAGGAAAAATTCAAGGCGATCATTTTGAATGCAAGGATATTCTATTGAAATGTCCTTCAAAATACAAGGACGATCCCAAAGCCATGCAGCAACAACCTGAGATGAATAAAGAAGTGACCAACTAATTCATCACTGTTCAAGATTTTTATTCCCTGACAGAATTCAATTTATCATGCAATATTTAGGAGAACATTTATTACCCGGACAGGCAGGACATTTTTTTGCAATTTTATCATTGGTAGCATCGCTGATCGCTACCCTTGCTTATTTTAAAGCAAGTCGTATCAGTCTGGATAGTGAAAGATCGGGCTGGATCAGAATGGCACGAGTGGCTTTTTTGGTAGAGACCATCAGTGTTCTTGCCATGTTTGGAATTTTGTATTACATCATCTCCAATCACCTTTTCGAATACAAATACGCATATAACCATAGCGACAGAAGTCTGCAGATGGAATACCTGTTGAGTTGTTTCTGGGAAGGACAAGAAGGTAGTTTTATGTTGTGGAGTTTTTGGCATTGTGTATTGGGTTGGGTATTGATCTGGCGTGCTAAGGCTTGGGAAGCAGGTGTGATGACAGTTATGAGCTTTGCTCAGTTTGCACTCGCCACTATGTTGTTGGGTGTTTACATTTTTGGAGTGAAGATCGGAAGCAGTCCATTCGTATTGTTGAGAAATGAATTTGATTGGCCCATACTTGAAAGACCTGATTATCTGAATTTGATCAAGGATGGTACGGGACTGAATACATTATTGCAGAACTATTGGATGGTGATACACCCACCGATTTTGTTCTTAGGTTTTGCATCTACCATCGTTCCATTTGCTTATGCCATTGCAGGATTGATGAGTAAGAAACATGAATGGGTAAAACCATCTTTGCCTTGGGCTTCTTTCTCTGCTGCTGTATTAGGAACAGGTATTATGATGGGAGCTGCATGGGCATATGAAAGTTTATCTTTCGGCGGTTACTGGGCATGGGATCCGGTAGAGAATGCATCATTAGTGCCATGGTTAACATTGATAGCAGGCTTGCATACCAATCTGATTTATCGTCATAGTGGTTATTCACTCAGACCTACTTATTTCTTTTATATCATTACATTCTCACTCATTCTGTATTCAACTTTCTTAACCAGAAGTGGGGTATTGGGTGATACTTCTGTACATGCGTTTACAGATTTGGGCATGAATACTCAATTATTGTTGTTTGTTTTGGTATTCTTTGTGCCTGCCTTGTTATTGTACTTCAAAAATTACAAATCGATTCCATCCATTCAAAAAGAGGAGAATACCTACAGTCGTGAGTTCTGGATGTTCATCGGATCATTGGTATTGTTCTTGTCGGGAATGGTGATCATTGCGAAAACTTCTACACCGGTATTCAATAAATTATTTGGTACCAATATTGCCCCACCTGAAGATCCTGAATTCGCACATAATCAGATTCAGATTTTTGTAGCGATCATCATCGGTCTATTGACCGCTTTAACGCAGTACTTGAAATACAAAGACACACCCAAACGCTTCTTTGGTAAACATATTTGGGTTCCTACGCTGATCACGGTGGTGATTAGTTTATGTATCAGTTTCTTTGGTGAGGTAGGGTATGATAAAAAAGGCCCCGGATTTCTATTCGCTATACATCTCGCCATCTTTGCTGCTGTATATGCAGTAGTGGCCAATACTTCTTATATCTTCTTGGGATTGAAAGGAAAGCTAAAAGCCGCCGGTGCTTCGGTAGCGCATATCGGATTTGGGTTGGTATTGGTGGGGATATTGATCTCATCTGCTAAGAAAACAGTATTAAGCTGGAATACGACAGGTGTAACACCGCTCAGACAAGAAGATGCGAAAGAACGTGGTAACCCTGCAGGTAATCCTGCTGAAAATATCACACTGTTCAAAGGTGTTGCTACCGATATGGGTCGATACATGGTGACCTATGTTAAAGACACTTTAAATGAAAGAGATCGTAAGCGCTATTATGAGATATCATTCAAAGCGAAACAAGGAGATGATGCGTTCTATCTCTATCCGGATGTGATCAAGAATAACAAAGGGATGGAAGGTTTTGCAGCGAATCCCGCCGCTAAACATTATTGGCACAAAGACATCTTCGCATACATTACTTCTTTTCAGGAAAACAGTACAGAAGATACGACCAGCTTTACCAATCGTGAGATCAGCGTAGGAGATACTTTGTTTTACAGCAACGGATTACTTGTTTTGAATAAAGTATCTGTAAATCCAACGGAAAAAGCTGATTTATATAGGCAAGGCGAAACAGCGCTGTTCCTAGATATTGCCGTACTTTCTAAAGATGGACGCAGGTATACTGCCACACCGGGTATTGCTGTTACAGGTAATGAATTTAGAGCTATTCCAGATACGGTGACAGCACAAAGTCTGATCCTCAAATTCAATAAAGTAAAAGACGAGAAGAAAGGCTTGTTGGAAATCGGTATCAAAGAAAGCGGTGCTATTACAGATCTGATCACACTCAAAGTATATGAATTCCCCATGATCAATGTATTGTGGTTGGGTATTGTGATCATGGTGATCGGTTTTGTGATGTCAATCATCCAAAGAAATCGTCAATCGAAGAATACTTTAAAAGTAGCTTCTTAAATAATCCTCATTATTACGGTTGCTGTCTGCTGCTGATTTTGATCGGCATCCGGCAGCAACCGATTTGTTAAAACTGTTCCTTCCCTCGGGTTACTTTTCTTCACAGGCAGCATTAATTAGAAAAACTAGTTCTATTTTTAAGTAATGCGTATCCCTGGCAAACATATCATCTTGAGTATGCTGGTCATTCTATTGACCAGTGTTGCCTTATCTGCTCAGGAACGCGGACCTCTTGATACTGTTCGTGTATATGCGTATATCACACCGGAAGGAGATACCATTCCGGAAAGTATTTTACCTCCTGTAGAAGTCATTGGAAAATTAACGGGTAAATGGAAACGCCATTGGGCTGAATGGACTCGTCTGCGTAATGCTGTGTATGTAACTTATCCCTATGCCATTGCAGCCAGTAAAGTGATGAATGAGATCAATGCTCGGTTGGTGAATGTATCTGATAGACAAAAGCGGAGAGCCATTATCAAATCAAGAGAAAAAGAGTTGAAGCGTGAGTTCGCAGATAAACTTACCAAACTGTCTGTTTATCAGGGTAAAGTATTGATGAAGCTCATCTATCGTCAAACAGGGAACAACTGTTATGAGATCATTCAGGAATACAAAGGCGGTTTTAATGCTGCATTTTGGCAAACCATTGCAGTGGTATTTGGTAGTAATCTAAAGCAGAACTATGATCCTTACAGCAAAGACCGAGATATGGAAACGATTGTGCGTGATGTAGAAGTCATGTACGGCTACAAAAGCTAACAAGCTCCTCAGCGCCAACTCAGCGTTCTCATGTTCTCTGCGGGGAACTACTCGAATATTTACCGCAGAGAACATGAGGAAACAGAGGCTACGCAGAGGGAATGCTAGATATGTTGTTTGAGCAACCGAATAAAATGCGCTCTCGGAATCATTTTTGCACCAAGACTTTCGAGGTAGTCGGTATGTACCTGGCAATCGATGAGAATTATCCCTTCTTGTTGTAATTGTCTGACCCAATGAATGAAAGCAAATTTGCTGGCGTTACTCACTTTACTGAACATACTTTCTCCAAAAAAGAAAGGTCCCATTTTAATCCCATACAAACCGCCCACCAACTCATCATTGAACCATGTTTCTGCAGAGTGCGCATGTCCAAGTTGATGTAATTGGATAAAAGCATCTTTTAGCTCTTCGGTGATCCATGTTCCATCTTGACCTTTTCTGGGAAGTGATTGGCAATGCGTAATGACTTCACTAAAAGCAGTATTGGTTTTGAAAGTAAAGGTTTGCTTTTTAATAATCTGTTGCATACTCTTGCTCACTTTCAACTCATCAGGCATCAATACAAATCTTGGATCGGGGCTCCACCATAAAGGGATGCTATCATCATACCAAGGGAAAATACCATTGCGGTAAGCCAATAATAATCTTTCAACGGAAACATCACCACCCATGGCCAACAATCCATCTTCCAATGCATCGGTGACAGGAGGAAACCATAGCGTGGAAGTGAGAGCGTGTAAAGGCATAAATAAGAAATGAGAAATAAGGAATACGAAATAAGGAATAAGAAATGAAATGAGTTGCTTAAACAAAACACTTTCTCATTTTTCTCATTTCTCTGTTTCCTATTTCTTATTGGATATTTTCTATAGTCGCTCCAATACCTCGGTCAGTAATGGCATCGCACATCGGTTTGAGGGTATCATAATCACCTTTTTTGACGGCATATTTTCCCTGGAAATGAATGATTAGGGCACTTTGTTCTGCTTGTTCATGAGAATGTCCGCAGACTTCCATCAAAGTTTCGATGACCCATTCGAAAGTATTCACTTCATCATTCCAAACGATCAATTGATAAGGGGTGGTGGTTTCAACCATCACATCTTCATCTTGTGATTCCCATGGACGGGGAGAAGTATTATTGAAGAATAAAGCCATATCGCAAAAATAGAGATCGTAGCAATAATGGGAGGTAAAATGGATGAATAAAAAAACATCCACCAAAGGGCGGATGTTTTTCTGTGGGAGCACACGGGTTCGAACCGCGGACCCTCTGCTTGTAAGGCAGATGCTCTAAACCAACTGAGCTATGCTCCCATTTTGTTGGGAGTGCAAAAATAGGGTCTGAAACATTACTGCCAAAAAAAGTTTTAAGATTTTTCAAAATTAGTTGAGTTGCAAGGCTGGTAAGCGATAGTGCTGACTATCATACACAAATAACTCCTCGATCTCATAGGTCCAGTATTTATACAAAGGAGATTTTACCAATAATTTGTCTGCTTCCTCCTTACTCTCAGTATTCAATGTGATCCAGCAGGTTTGGCTTTCCATACTCACGGCGTAACTGTCAATAATGCCTTTGTTCAATAAGAAATTCACATAAGTACGATGGGGAGGAACCAGCGACATGAAATCATCATCCATCTGAAACTTAATGATCGCCTGAAACTTTTTCATACTTGCCTGTTTTAACGAATAAACCAGTACAATATCCATGCTGATTTTTCATGGCGTGGCATTCTGACAATCTTCCTGTTGTTTTCCTGCTGATATTGCAGTTATTTACTGCCACATTCAAATCGAATTTATATGATCAAAACCATTCTGTTGCTTCTGTTTTCTAATGTCTTTATGACTTTTGCCTGGTATGGCCATCTTAAACAACAAGGTATGCCTTTGTGGAAAGCCATCGCCATTAGTTGGGGCATCGCTTTTTTTGAATATTGTTTAATGGTGCCTGCCAATCGCGCCGGATATGCCAACGGCTTCTCGGGCTTTCAATTAAAGATTACCCAAGAAATCATAACGCTGCTTGTATTCACCATATTTGCGGTCTTTTATTTGAAAGAACCTTTTCAAACCAAATACCTGATCAGTTTTTTATTCATTTTGGGAGCTGTTTATTTTGCTTTCAAAAAATAAGGAGTACTGATCCGCACAGTACTCCTTTTCCGTATTCAAAAAAACAACAATGACCGCTGTTGGGGGATTGAATTTATCCGATCCTGCGTCTTAACATTTTTCTCTGGCCTGGATTCAAACTATCGGCTCTATTCTTTGCTCTCTCTTTGATCTGTGCTTTTTGTTCAGGTGTTAATTCTTCATAACGCTTACGCATATTTTCACGCATGGCTTTTTTCTGTTCCGGAGAAAGACTATCATAACGTGCTCTCATTTCTTTTTTTCTTTCTGGGGAAAGCTCATGTCTACCATGCTTTCTTCTTTCCTGTAATCTTTCTTTTTGTTCAGGAGTAAGGCTATCTGCACGCTGACGCATTTTTTCTTTGATCTCTTCTTTATTCTGTGCAACAGCTGTATTTGCTTGTATGGCGATACAAAACAAAGCGGCCATGCCAATGAGAAAGGTCTTTTTCATGTCTTTAAGTTTTTAATAAGACATGAACGATTGAGATGGGTTTAATGCAAGTAAAATTATTTCAGGCTTTTAACTTTTTCTATGATGGCGGTTCCAAAAATGCAGAGGCCGCTATTGAAAACAATCAGTGAAGCCGTGCCATACCAGAACCAATTACCTCCATTGGCTTTTACAGATCCTGCATCAATGGCCATCGATAATCCCGCACCAACCAGTACAAGCCCGATCGGCGCCATGAGCAACCATTTCCTTTGATGTGTATTCATGGTATTAAGGTAAGATCAGTTGAGCAATTCTTCCATTACCGCCGGCAAGGAAAATGGCTTTGCCGTTTCTTGCTTTTTGTACGACATGGAAACTTTCTTTAGAGACCAACTTCCATGTATTCCCACCATCGTTTGAAACATCAATACCGGATGTGCCACAGGTGACTAATTCCTTTTCATTCAAATAGATCACGCAAGAACGATAACCATGAGGAGGAACCAAGGGTTTCGAAAAAATGGGTTTCCCTTTTTTAAATGTTACGAGTACACAATTATCAGTAGCAATTGTATCTTTCAAAAAATCACCTCCAACAATGACGGCAGTTTTTGTTTTGCTCCAATAATCAATAGAGTTGGCACCTGTAGATGTGCCGCCTTGCATCATGGGTAAAGAGTCATTGAATGAATGGTAATACAAATCTTTCAAGCTAGCGTTACTTCCACCGGTCACTAAGAGTGTAGGAGTACCGAAATCTTTTTCAGGGACCAATTTGATGTTTGTACCGCTGGATGCAAACATGGCTTCAGTGTCTTTGACTTTGCGCACATCTTTTTTTTCATCTTTAACAGGCATAACTTGCCAACTATCGCCATTATCCATAGACATCGCTGCAAATAGATGCCCTTGAATGGGATCACCTACAACGATCATCGTTCCGTTTGCGTATTGATCCATTGCATCTAGAAACATGCCCTTGGTGGTATCTTCAAATACTTTTTTCCAATTTTTGCCACCATCCGTTGTTTTAAGTATCACCGCCGGCTCAGCAATGGCCATGATAACAGCGGTATCGGCACTGAAAGCTTCAACATCACGGAAATCCCTTTTTTCATAACCGGGAACAGTAATCCATTGCAAACTCTTTCCGCCATCGATAGACCTTACCACGGATCCATTACTACCACTGACCCAAAACACTTGGTCATTCACGACACTAAGCCCACGAAAGCTTACTTTTTTACCTGATTCCAATACTTGAATTTGCTGAGTCTTGCCGGAATAGGTAAATAACAGAAATAAACTGACAACAATTATTTTATAAAACCGCATGAGTGCTTCATTTTTGCTGCTTGAAGATAAGAGAAATAAGAAACAAGGAATAAGAAACAAGGAACAAGAGAAGGAGTCAAGAAATCAAAAATTCCAAAAATCAAAGATCAACATGATACCTTACTGGATGAGTCGGACACAACTTTTACTGGGGGATGAGCCGATTGAGCAATTAATGACAAAAAATGTACTGGTGGTTGGATTAGGGGGTGTTGGTGGTATTTGTGCGGAAATGATCGCCCGAGCCGGGGTAGGTAAGATGACGATCGTTGATGCTGATACAGTGGATCTTAGTAACTGTAATCGCCAAATTCCCGCTTTACACTCTAATGCAGGAAAGCTAAAGGCGGAAGTGATGGCAGATCGATTGAAAGACATCAATCCTGATCTTGATCTAACAGTGTTGACCGAGTTCATACGTGACGAGCGAACCAATGAAATCTTAGACCAAGGCAAGTTTGATTATGCAGTAGATTGTATTGATACACTTTCTCCAAAAGTATATTTCATCAAAGCATGTATTGATCGTGGTATTCCCATTGTGACTTCATTGGGAGCAGGAGGTAAAGTTGATCCTTCACAGGTGATGGTTACGGATATTTCCAGAACACACCAATGTAATCTCGCAAAATACGTTCGCAAAAAATTACATGGATTTGGTATCTACAAAGGATTGAAAGTTGTATTCAGTCCCGAAAGAGCTGACCAGAGTCGTATCATTGAAACAGAAAAAGCTTATCCTAAAAAATCCATCATCGGTACCATCAGTTATATGCCGGCT
>JBDKEH010000060.1:0-7742 GCA_039795345.1 Bacteroidota bacterium | reverse complement strand
TGGGTGGACAATATCTTCACCTTATTATGATTCTACTGGCAGTATTTGCATTGATCATTACTCTCGGTGGAATGAAAGTGATAGGCTATACTGATGTAATACAAGTGGCAGTATTGATCATCGGAGGATTAGCAACAACTTATATGGCGCTACTCATTGTAAGCGAAAAATTTGGTTTAGGAAAAGATGTCATTGCAGGTTTCAATACACTTTTGAAAGAAGCACCCGACCATTTCCATATGATACTGAAAAAACCTGGACCCGATGCAACACAAGAAGAGATCAACAAATATTTAGTTCTGCCGGGTATCGCCATGTATTTTGCGGGTCAGTGGATCGTTAATTTAAATTACTGGGGATGTAACCAATACATTACACAACGGGCCTTAGGTGCCAATCTGCAAACTGCCAGAACCGGTATCTTATTTGCTGGATTATTAAAACTCATGATGCCAGTTATTGTGATGTTACCCGGTATCGCTGCCTATGTGTTGTATAAGAACGGCCACTTACCTCAACTGGAAGGTGGTAGTAAAGATGGTGCTTATTCTGCTATATTAAGTTTTCTTCCTAGCGGCTTAAAAGGTCTTTCAATTGCTGCCCTTACAGCTGCTATTGTAGCATCGCTTGCAGGAAAAGCCAACAGTATTTCTACCATCTTTACGCTTGATATTTTCAAAAAATACATTCGTCCCAATGCAGATGAAAAGAAAATGGTGTGGGTAGGAAGAGTGACGATATTGATTGCCATGATCGTCAGTGTTCTTTTCACTTGGAACGATACTTTGGGGATAGGTGGTGAAGGTGGTTTTACCTTCATCCAAAAATATACAGGATTCATCAGCCCCGGAGTATTTGCAATGTTCTTATTGGGTATGTTCTGGAAAAGAACCACAGGTACTGCAGCAATTGCAGGTGTGATTTGTGGATTTGTTTTGTCTGTTTTCTTTAATAACTATGCTCCTGCAATACTGGGTAATGAAACCATCTTGTATACTGCTTATCCTAATGGTAAAGGAGGTTATGAAATTCCATTCCTCATCAATATGGGCTGGTCATTCTTCTTCACCTCGGTTCTGATGATCGCTATCAGTCTTGGTGGACCAAAAGTAAATCCTAAAGCATTTGTGTTTGATAAGGGTATGTTTGCTGTTAGCAAATCAGTGATGGTACTGATCGTTATCACGCTGCTATTATTGACTGCATTGTATGTTCGTTTCTGGTAATACTAAAAAACATAAAAAGGGCCGATCGTTGATCGGCCCTTTTTATCTAATTACTACTCAACATAGGTAGCAAATCAATATAGTCCTTAGTATAAATGATGACATTGGGATATTTACTAAACTCTTCCTTCTCATGCATGGTCGTTAATACAACACATTTCATACCTGCATTCAAAGCCGCTTCAACACCTTTAGGTGCATCTTCAAAAACAATACAGTCTGTCGGATTGACACCCAACTCTGCTGCACCTTTCAAGTAAGTTTCTGGATCCGGTTTACTGTCTTTTACATGCTCAGCAGCGACCACCGAATCAAAATAGTGTCGGATACCAAGTCCATCAATCGCAAAATCAATATTGAATAAAATAGCAGCAGAACCAATACCCATTTTTATTCCTTTTTGTTTTGCAGTTTCAAGGAATGTTTCCAAACCGGGCAAGCCTTTCAATTCTGGTCGGTAAAGTGCCTGATATCTTTTTTCTTTTTCCACAGATAAATGATCCATTTCTTCAGATGTAAAGCGATCCGGCCCGAAGATGCGAATCAATAACTCTGTATTTTTCCCATACATCTGATGAGCCACTTCATCCCAAGTCAGATTTGCACCTAAGTCTTTGGTTAGCACGTCAAACCATACTTGTTTATGATAATGCATATCATCGATCATCGTTCCATTCAAATCAAAGAGAAAAGCTTTAGCACTGTGTAACATCTGGTAAATTTTGATGCGCAATTTAATGCATCAATGACACAGCAATCGATTTATTTCTTGTCAAAAGATTGACTGATTTTAACTATTAAGATATTTTCTTCACCATTGCCCTATTGGCTTTTAACATCGCCAATCCTTCAGCTCGCGTCATATAAGGAACTCCTTTGGCATGATTCAGCATACTGATCTTACACATCACACGCCAATGGCGACAGATTTCCTTCCAAGCATAGAAAACCGAATGTTTAGGATCATACATATGTGTGGGTTCACTTCCTGATCCATTCAATTCTACGATCATGAAATTTTTTCCTTCGCGTAACAACTCAATAGATTCATAGCGTATATCCATTCGGCCATAGTAAAATCCTTGTATCTGCTTTGCTAATTCATTAATAACCGCATTGAGTTTTTCATCAGCCCAATGACTCAGATCAATAAATTTAGCACCACGTGCATGATTGCCATAAGGAACCAGCACTCTTTGTTCGCCTTTATTCAAAACAATGTTTAACTCCTCACGCATGGTCTTGCGAAGTACCGGAAGTTGAAGAATATACCTGGGATCTAGTTGTAATAATTGATCAATATTAGAGATACCATCACCGGTGACAGAAAGAAATTCTTTTCCTACAATACCTGTGATCCTACCTTTCTCTTCTCCCGGAATGCGATAATAAAATATACCTACTTCTTCTTCAAAGGGGATATAAGACTGGATTAAAAAATCAAAATCTGCATTCCCAACATACGCTTTTACATCTTCTTCGTTTTCTAGCTTTTTCACACTCATCCCTCTCATACCAATATCCGGTTTACCGATCAGAGGAAAGGAGAGACTCTCTTTTTGAAGAGCATCGATCACTGTTTCGGGCTTGGTGCCGGCTACAAAGAATAAGGTGGTGGGATAAGATCCGAAAGGCAATATATCGTAGATCTCTTTTTTACTCTCCATCAAGAAGCCGCCATTACGAATACCCGGATTGGCTGCATTGATATAAAAGAAAGCTCTGGCTTTGAAACATAACCAGAACCAATAAGGATACAAGGGCGCATACAACACATTGAATGACCAATACTCCCAATTCAAAAGTTTGATAAAAAAGGGATGAAACTTTAGCTTCCCGATGAACGACATGCCCGAAAGTTAAGAAACAGGCTGTTGCTGTACAAATGAAACTGATAATTGAGATTGCTCTTGATGAATGATATCCTTGTAAATCATGTTCGCTGATATTTTATCACCAATAATATTGGTAACACTTACAGTGAGCATCTCGTTGTTACGATTCATGCGAATTCCATTCTCAGGATCATCATTCCCACCAAATAAATGAAAAGATAAAATATCTTCTGAGCTTGGCTGTGGATGTTGTTGCAACCACTCAGAAAACCATTGTTCTCGTTTTTGAATGATCTCCTGTGTATACAAAGTAACTGAAGACCATATATGTGGTTGACGGGGATCAACTTCTCGAATGTATTTTTCTTCTCCACTCCATCTGCATTCAAACAATAGTCCTTTTTCCCAAATGATCAATGTAAATGGCTCAATGCCCAAAAGATTTATTTTTTTATAGGCCGATAGTACATCTTGCTGTGAAAGGATATCGAGAAAAATAAGTCCTCTGCTTTTTCGGTAAGCTGCAGCCGGTTCATGCTTTATGAAACCACCATTCAATAACACCATCACAGTTCCAACTTCTGAAGCTCCAATCCATGTTCCTCCGGCTTGTGCATCCAAAGGAGACAATATTTTCATTTGTTCTACTGTATGAAGAATGGGAGCTGAGGCTTTTTTTCTTACACCTTTTTCATCGCGATTGGAAGTAAGTAATATCTTATCACCTACAGGTATATAGGTTACTGTGCACATGTATCACGATGTTTGATGGTAGAAGATGCCACACCGAAGCTGTCAGGTAAAACAAGGTCAGAAACTTCAGCTACACCTACACGAATCAAGGCCATGTGATGCACAGTATGTTCGAGATTATATACGACTTCACGGTAATAGTTGCTATTGACAATAACTGTTTCATTGGATAAATCATCGTAACTCATTTCAAGTTGAATAAGTTTATCCTCTCTAATCAGTCGATTACTGATTTCATGTAAGAGTTGAATGGCCAATTGTTTATCCGTTTCAATATTCTTATCCCGTTTTCTTAATTCGTAGTTGACGATACCTTTTTCATAACCATTCTCCAAACATTGAAATAACTCTACAATATGTCTTACATGTTGACCAATGGTGGCATTAAACAAAGACTTACTGGGCTGGGTATATTGTTCGGTATTTAGCTTATCTAATGTTTCGTGTAGTTGTACAAATACATTTTTGATAGCAAGGGCAATCTGCATAAATACAATTTTCTTTTATCAGTTTTTTTGTGCCACAACAGAGAGGTTTACCAATAGTTGATCAGACAAGATCAGGCTTTTTCCGCCAACTTTAAAATCCCTTCTGTTAATCTTAAACCCACCTTTAAATACGTATCCTTCTGTTATTAAGTTTGTAGTAAATATAAAGTCGATCTCTTTACTGGTTCCTTTTATTTCAAGTATTCCTGAGACCTTATACTGCCCCGCCCCCTCTTTTGTTATAGTCTTTGATATAAAACTAATTCTTGGATATCGTTCTACATAAAAATAATCCTCTTTTTTTAAATGATTATCACGGGCTTTAATGTCTGTATCAATAGAGGAGGCATTCACCGATACTGAGAATTTGCTTTCTGATAGATTATCTGGGTCAAAAATGATCGATCCGCTTAACCCTGTGAATTTACCTGTAACATTAAGACCCAAGTTTTTGATCGTAAAATTTACTGATGATCCCGCATCAATAGGCGAAAACCGCTGTGCAGAGATTAAGGAGGTATTCAATAACATTACCGCAGCGAAAACTATTTTCATCATATTGTTATCTCCTCATATTTAGATCATCATTTAATGGTTGCATAGCCAAAAACCCGATTGAATTGCTGGCAGTGAATGACTGCGAACTTATAATTACCAAAATCAGGAGTTCCGGGTATATCATACAATTGATTTCCCTGAACAGATTTCAATCGCCCTAATTCTATAAAATTCACCGGTTGCATTTCTTTTGATAAGTATACACGCAAATCAGGTCCATTAGAACTATTAAAATTTTCCAATGCCAATACCAACTTACCATCTTTCTGATACACCCTCACATTACCTGTAACTGTATATGAATTAGCTGATGTAAATGCCATTGCAGATGTTACAGGTGTTGCAGAACTACCCACTTGCTCATTCAACTGATCAGACGATGTAGCATTTTTTGTGCAACTACTCAAAACAACCCATAAGATAACCCATAAGAAATGAATAAGTTTTTTCATGACGCTATTTTTTCTTTAAAAATGTCTGGATATGCCCATCCCGAAAGCATTTACTTTATTTCTGAATCGGTTAATGACAGTACCATCTGAAGCCACTTGATTCAAACGGGTAGTTGTATATTCTGAAAAGTAGAATTGATACACACCTCGTAAAGACCAATTATCTGAAAACTTATAGCTGATAAAAAACTCAGAATTCAAACTACCAAGATCATGATCTCCCGTCAGAAGAAGATTGAAAGCAGAAGGTTTAACCTTTGAATCATTTCTGGTAGTACCATTACTGGTAAGGATACCATTGGTAGTTCTTCCAAGTGTAACGCCTATCAAATCGATGTTAAAGCCGGCTGACCATTTTTTATTAAAATGATAGCCGATATTGACTGTTGCATTGAATGCTGTGGTAAAAGGTCTCTGAACATTTAGGGTATCCCAATTTTCGGGTTTCTGATCAGCAAAAAATATCAAGAATGGAATAGCATGACTTCTCGTTAATCTGGCCGGCCCTGCTGTAACATATTCTTTTTTGGTACCGAAATAACTTGTCAGTCTTCCCCCTACCCCAATTTCCCATTTTTGTTTCTTTCCGATCTTCCAATTATGAACGTAAGAAAATGCTACAGATCCTTGTGAGGTTCCGGCTGTTAATGCCAAATCAATGAAACGATTTGTCTTTTTTATTGGCACTGTCTGGGCCATAGCTATATTAACAAGCAATAGTAAAGAGAGAATCATTCCTACACTTTTCATCTTATCTCAAATTCAATTGTTTAAAAATTTGACCCAGCTTCTCTCTTTTTACCCAGATTATGATCGCACAGGAGAGCCATACGATGAGCGCATACGCAAAAAGTTGCCCTCCATCATCTTTTACTTCAATACCTAAAACAGTCACGTGAGATAATATGGCGCCACTCATCAAACCAACACCTATGATGGCTCCAAAGACCAATGTTGGACTGAAGAGTATTAAAATAGAAGCAATCAGTTCAAATACCCCTGTTGTTATGCGCCCCCATGGTTCAATCCCCATTTCTGAAAAAATAAAAACAGATTCTTCCGCTGCTGAGAACTTGAAATAAAGGGTTTGCAGCATAATGACCGAAGCAACAATTCTCAGTATCCATAACACGATAGTAGATGTCTTCATTGATTTGATTTTATAGGTATGCATTGATAAGATCAGTTAATAAATTTTTTCCAGGCTATATCAGCCTTAGACTTTAGGTTGGCTTCATCTTTGTTCCAGTCCTTCAGTGTATTATTAAAGAAGCGGTTGTAAAAGAGATACAACTTATTATTGATGATCTTAAACGTTTCGGGATCAACAGGAACTTTTTCACCTGTAGCTCCCATGGCATAAGCACACCAACCGCCATATTCAGGTTCATACATGGAAGGATTTTTGACAAAAGCTTCCATATTCTCTTTTGAATAAAAATGATAGGTTACATTTTTTTCAGTGACTGAATAAGCTGACTTACCCTTTACGGCTTTTTTTATTGTGAAGTAGGCCACAGGATCATATCCGCTTATGGCAAGATTGTTTGATAGATTGTAATGTTTTTTCCGACCTTCTGCATTTTGGGTAAATGCTGTAAATACAAGGAATACAAAAAGAGACAGTAAAAAGGAATGTTTCATATTACAGTTGTTGTGATTTATTGAGATTAACCCTTAAGACGATCACTCTCATAATCCCTTACAACTGAATATTATCAAAATGTTAAAGCCTTAATCAAATGGGGCACCATGGGTTTGCCGAATCAGCCAATTGGCGAGCTTAGGCATCTTTGACATTGCGAATAAGAAAACCCTTGTAAGAAATGGATTCCCAAAAAATGACTGTACAAACCTTCCGATTGCGAGTCTTTTTGAGAATTGAGTCCTCCAGTCTTTGATGTATTGCTTTTCCATTTGCTCACGACTTATCACACCATCCAGAAAAAGCTTCATATTCTGGAATACCAGACTTGAAGCATGCATGGCCATACTCATACCATTACCACAAAGTGGCGTAATTAAGCCTGCAGCATCTCCTAACATCAGCACATGATTTTCAACCTGCCTTTTTTGATCGAAACTAATTTGTGCGATCGTGAGAGGCTTATCGTATAAAAACTGTGCTTTCGAAAAAATATCTCCTAAGACTTGATTTTGGGATAGAACTTTTGCTTCAAGTTGTTCTATAGTATTCCCTGCCTTGGAAAGCTCATCAGCTGTTGTTAGGTAACATACGCAGCATTTATCATCCTCAATTCTGGATATACCGCAATATCCATTTTTGAAATTATGTAGTCCAATTAAAGTACTATCTACATCATATTTTACATGATACTTGACTCCTATATAATTATTCAATCTACTTTTCCCATTTAAAGAGAATGTTCTTTTCCATTTAATATCAAGGTTGGACCTTTTACCAAATGA
>JBDKEH010000154.1:0-2567 GCA_039795345.1 Bacteroidota bacterium | reverse complement strand
GGGTTTCGCAAGCTTTTTCCTTTGCGCAAGCATGCAAATAGATATATAGAGATCGCCACAGAATTCACGCAAATGCAGTTACCTACAAGTGAACTGATTCAGCAAGGTATTAGTTGGTACGCACATCCAAATATACGACATGGATTTACCCATCATGGACAAGTATTAGGTGCTGGCATCGGACCAGGAAGTAACAATCAGTTGTTGGATATCAGTTGGGTCGAAGGGTTTAAAAAAATTGGAATCCGATTTGAAAGACTGGTGCATAAAGCAGATTTCTTTTATGATGCATTCCCAATCACGCAAGATTACACACGTAAATGGATAGATGTTTCTACAACATTCCATGCAGACTGGCAATGGAAAAATCTTTTAATATCCAGTAAACTTGGGATCATCCGTTCTCTGAATTATCAGTTCTTTATTTTCCCGGGTAGAGGCTATTTCAAAAATGGATACGATGTAATGAACTTCCACGGGTCGGTATCAATAGGATGGCGCCTATAGTGTATTATTGATGCGTTAATCTTGATACTATTTCCATTTTCTGAAACTAAGAAGATAAACACTAACAACAAAAGCAATCATAGCTCCCGCTAGCATACTCCAATACCATTTTACTTTTTGCTTCTTCAAAGGCAATTCCGGTTGATCTACAATTTGTATCGTAGGGGTCTCTTGAATTAAAGCCGTTTTGCTAGCCTCCAGATTGGCGATGATCTCCGCATATACTGTACTCTGAATATATTTATCCCTAGATTTTATTTCAGCATCAATCAAAGGAGACGTATACGCAGGGTTGATATCTATTAAACGCAATCCGGTATTAGCGGCGGAAGCCGTTTTTTGATCGAGACGATAGGCAAGACTATCCGCTCTTCTTTGTAAACGTTCTACATTTGTTCTAATTCGACTTGTTTTTGTCTGGATATAAAAATCTGTAGCGGTTTTCAATAATCTCTCACAGATTAATACGCTAAGAGGTTCACTTCTTGTAGTAAGTTCCAGTTCAAAGAAGGAGAGTTTTTTTTCAGGCTTAGCAATAGATAACTCTTTTTTTAGGATTCTCTCTGTAATTATTTGTAAAAGACTGTCTTCCAAACGTGGCAGCTTTGTTTGACCTGTTTTGAACATCACTGTTTTGCCAATCTTTTCATCATCTGCCCATTTCTCTTTTAGTCGATAAACATTTGCATAAAGATCGGCCAATGATTGGGATGCAGGGGCTTCCGGGTAGCCGGTTAATAAAGTTTTTCGTAATAAGGATCTGCTTTTTAATAATTCTAATACATTATCACCCGCTAGCACTCCTCCGGATCCGGCAATATTGCTCATGTCAAATCCAAATTGACCAGCTAGTGCTGACGCAAGATTTCCACCACCTGATTTAGATTCTTCCACCACAAAACTGATGCGGGCTGTATATACAGGCTTTTTAATGTAAGCATATGCAAGTCCTAACAATACACCTACTAACACCCCTACTGAAATAAGTTTCCATGAACGTAACGCATGCAGAAAACTATTCCACCAGTTGTCTAGTAACATTCTGAATGAAAAATCCTCTTCTTCGTTTTTAATGCTGTTCATTGATGGTAGGTTTTGTCTTTGACTTGACGAATTTATTGATAAATCTTGGTTTTATATGTGTATGGACCTGTTCACATTAATTAAAAGACAGTATCAAAATCTTTATAGTTCACACGTAAGATCAAGCTCCATCTTTAAAAATGATTTAGCAAAATCCTTTATTCAGTGTATAGGATTACAGTTAGAAATCATTTAATCTATTTCAATACACTGATTAAGCTGATAAGTGCCGATAATGAACCGGTAATAGCAGAGAGTTCAAAGATGGAAATACCTCTTCTTTCATTTCCTGATTTTTCAGGCACAATAATCTTACTACCGGGCAACACTTTTGGATAAGAACGGAAAAATAAAAAGCGGTTTACTTTTTTACTGATTCCATTGCTATATTGGATATAGGCCCGTTTTAGATTTGCGTTATCAGTAACGCCGCCTGAATTCGTGATATAGCTCAAAAATTGTTTACTCTCAAAGCTTAATATCTGTGGATTGAATACAGCACCTTGTACTTCTACAAAAGGCTCATTTCTTGGTATATAAATACTATCATCTGGTTGTAATAAAAATCTTCTGCTATCTGAACTGTTTTCTTTTAGCAGATTGGTAGCAACCCTTAATCCATTTCGATAAACTTGCACATCGCTCAAAGAAGCATATGGTGTTATACCTCCTGCACGTTGAATAACCTCTTGAACGCTTTCATTTCTTCTTTCTAATGCATAGTCTCCGGCATACAACACTTCACCTCTGAGTTTGATGTTCCCTAAATTTTTATAGTTCAATAGTTGAGGTACAAAAATATAATCCATAGGTCTCAATAATACTTTAGAACCTATGGTCTGTAGTGATGAATCCATTGATACAGTGAGTATTTCCAGCAAACGATTGGCAAGGGTATCTGATTTATTTTTTTCTAGCCTAGATATTTCAATTTTATGATTTGCAGCATCGTTGTTAAGTCCGCCAGCAAGTAAAAT
>JBDKEH010000150.1:0-3327 GCA_039795345.1 Bacteroidota bacterium | reverse complement strand
TGCAAATTTCTCCAGCATGGCTGTATGGGTTCTTTGCGATAAGCAGGCATAGATCAGTTTATGTTCATGATCCATCACCATACTGGCAGTGCCTTCAAGAAAAAACCCATCCACTTCAAATTCACTCCAGTCTTCAATATCATTAACAAGGAAATATTTACGCAGGTATTCCAACACATCATCTCTTTTCTCTTGCCTTCTATCTCTTCTATACATCGGCAATACTGCCACTGTACCATCAGGCAATGTGGTTAACCAGCAAGAAGGAAAAATAGCGTCTACAGCATCAGCAGCATCTTGCTCAAAGACCACAGTTTGAATCTCATTTTTTTTGAACGCCGCATGTAGTGCATCAAAATTTTGCAATACTACTTGATCAGCTGTATCTGCCGGACGTATCATTAACACTAAATCAGCGGGCACAGCCATATTAAAAGAGTTTATCAATTTTTTGTGCGAGTTGACGATCGAGATCGGTAACAACATCACCCGCATCATGTGTACTTAACCATATCTCAACCGTATTCCATACATTACTCCAATACGGATGATGATTCATTTTCTCCGCTTCAATAGCTACTCTGGTCATAAAAGCAAATGCTTCAGAAAAATTCTGAAACTGAAACTTCTTATACAGCTTATTATTTTCTTCTACCCACATGGCAAATAATGAATTTTGAATGATGAATACTCAACGCCCATCTTTATTTGGACATTCCTCTGTTCCGTATTTCTTATTTCTCTGTTTTAAAACACCATATTCCCTTTGTTCTTGATCTGTTCGTTGGTAAGTTCCGCGACCAATTGTACACCTGCTAAGTTTTTTACGGATTGTTTGATCCAGTTACATTTTTCATCGTCTACCAGATCTCCTTTCATGAGCCAGAGAAAATCCATGTGTTTGAATTCGGGTAATAAATATTCTCCGTCAAACTGATTGTGATATAAATAATGCACCAAAAAACTATTCGGCTCTTTGGATTCATAGATGCTGAAATAATAACTCCGCTCCTTTCTCCTCAAATGAATTTCCAACGACGGATTCAACCTGAAATGATACCCTAACAAATTGTTCAACTGCAAACAAAACTGATAATTCTTCACCGGCGCGGTAATACCCAACAAACGAGTATCATCGAAGAAATCTTCGTTCAGCTCCTCAATGTTCAGTCTTAGTTTAGTGGTGGCCATTTTTGTGAATTGTCAATGGTGAATTGTGAATCGTGAATTGTGAATCGTCAATAATAACTGTGCGAAAAAGTTCAAGCTTTAAAAACAGCTTAAGCTCTATTCACAATTGACAATTCACCATTCACAGCTCCACCTCAAACACTTTCTCCTCATTTCCTCTCTTGATCCGTAATTGTGTTTTATCTCCTTTGTTAAATTTACCCAATGCTTGCATATAACTCATCACATCTACGAACTTAAATTCTCCGAGTTGTAATAAAATATCTCCGGCCTGTAAACCCAGTTTCTCTGCCAGTTTACCCGGACTCACACCATCAATTCGCATACCGGTGCCGGAATAGCCGTAATCGGGGATCACACCCAGACTTACAGTGAAGCGGCGTGTTTGTCCCATTTGAGGTTCAGTGGTTTTGGTGAAACTCAGTTTGCCTTTGGCATCTGTACGCGTGATGAGTTCATAGATGAGTTTTACAATGTCTTTCTGTGCATCGTAATTGATCTTGTCTGCATCATCACTGATCTTATGATAATCCGGATGACTTCCTGTAAAGAAGAACTGTACCGGAATATTGGCTCGATAAAAACTAGCATGATCACTCGGGCCACTACCGGTACTATCAAACTTAACGATGAGTGGTGTATTCATTCCCTTCCATACTTCACCCCAAACAGGAGAAGTGCCATAACCACCAACGGTTAGTTTATGAGAAGTATCATAACGCCCCACCATGTCCATATTGATCATGTAATTAGGTGTGATCTTTATGGTTGGATTTTCTAACCAATACTTACTTCCCAATAATCCCAGTTCTTCGCCTGAGAAATGAATGAAAAGATAATTGTTATTGGCGGGTGCTTTTGTTTTCAGCATACGTGCCAATTCCAGCAAAGCGGCGGTACCACTGGCATTATCATCGGCACCATTGTGAATGGCGTGGAAAGTATCTAATGCAGATTTGTCTTCTCCATATCCCAGGTGATCATAATGCGCACCAATGATGACTGTATTAGCAGCATTGTTGTTGAGATAAGCGATCACATTTCTAGCCTTTCTTTTTTTCTCAGATAAAGCAACCGTAGCCTGAATAGGATAGCTGGCTGATTCATCTGCAAAATATTTTTTGAAAGCTTCTTTTGTGATATATACTACCGGAATAGATAAAACTGAAGCAGTATCATTCTTATTGAATTGAATATTGTCTACACGAGAAGAACTATTATACACAAACAAAGCAGTAGCACCTTTACCGGCTGCATGTTTGGTCTGTTGCTTAATAGCAGCTTCCACATCAAAATGCGGATTGTTCTGATTGTCTTCCAATACATCACTCAGATCAAAAAACCAGGGTTGTCCTTTTTCAGTGAGTGCCAGTGCAGGTTTTCCTTGTATGGTTTTATTGGCGCTATAGACCAATGGGAAATAATCTTTACGAACAACAAGTGTTTGGTCATCTACAACCAAACGGGTAGCTGCATCGATCTGTTTTCCTTCTTTGATCTCAAACTCTTGTACATATCCATTAGATCCTTTGGCTTCCATACCCATTTGCTGATACTGTTGAATGAGATACTGCATCGCCAGTTCCTCTCCTTTACTGCCGGTTAAACGGCCTTCCAGCTTGTCATCAGCCAAATAATGAACATGATTTTTTAATGCTATGACCAATGCGGCATTGGCTTTTTCTTCGGCAATACGCTTTTTACGTTTACTCTGAGACCAGGAAAGAACCGGAATCAATACTAATAACAACAGAATTTTCTTCATAACAGATGCTTAGCTGCTGCAAAAGTACGTTGGGGGAGATAAGTATGGAGGGGAAAAGAAAAATTTATCATTTCTTATCCTTCGCGCCTCAAAGACCTTATTGAGAAAAGCTGCTAATTCTTTTGCAAATCTGCCGCCATCTCAATCGAATGTTTCAACGAATTCAGGTCTTTCCAATCACTGTGTGCAACGATGATGTGTTTGGGTTGCGGGTATTTTTGTTGTACCCGTTTGAGGGTGTGTACATATTCTTTCACATTGCCATCACCCAAAAAACCCAGATTGGTATCCGAAGCGCCTTTGATCAAACAACCGCCATACAAGACTTTTTCTTTCGGAAACCAGATCACAATATTATCATCGGTATGACC
>JBDKEH010000101.1:0-29563 GCA_039795345.1 Bacteroidota bacterium | reverse complement strand
TTTCTTTTTGATAGAGAAATCAGTTTGTATTCACGAATTGTACGCAAAAACAGAGGAGCGGTACCATTAACTGACCAATCAACACCTGATATCGCCACTCAGCACGCGTAAGAACCGAATTAACAACTAATTGACAGTTTTATTTTTCTATGAAAATAAAACGCTGTACTTTTGCACCCTGAAAATGAGCAGGTAATAACATCTCGCGGGTTTGCTTTGATTACTGCACCAACGATTGACTACATTTCCCCCTGATTCTGCTCAACTGAATTTTATTGTAAAGAATAAAACGAAATATTATGAAGAGTAATGTCATGCCTTCTATTGTACAATTAGAAGCAGAAGAACTGAAAGAACTAGTAAGAGAGGTTAAAGAAACTGTAGCTGTTGATGTGATCAACACCAAAAAAGCAATTGAAAGCGCTCCTTTTGGAGCCATTGACCTCTGGAAAGTGCGCAGAAATGTAAAAACTGCACGTGCTTCTTTCCATTGGGAATATTAATCTCTTAGCAAATTCATTTCATAAAGTCCTTGCGTACTACGTAAGGACTTTTTTTATTCCGCAAAAGCAATTATCTTAATATTAGAAAATTGTATCTATGAAAATCCTTGGAACCTTTGTATGTTCATTCGCATTTCTATTCCTGTCGGCGCAATCTGCCCCTCCAAAGATTACACTGAATGCGTCCTCTATTATCAAAGACTCTTCAGGAATGGTGTATCCATATGCTATTTGGCAAAAGCTTTTACAAACAGGCGAGTATAGCATTCGTATCATAGATCCCAATGCCAATCCAATTGAATTTCTTTTGGTCAGATTGAGTGAATCAGAAAAAGCAGCACGTGACGCAAAAGCACCCAAGCCTCAGGAAAGTAAATTTTTCAAAACAGGTAATACTATTTCAAGTGCCAAACTGGTGACAATGGATGGTAAGAAATATGTCTTAAAAGAGTTAAAAGGGAAAGTTGTGGTTTTGAATTTTTGGTTTATCAATTGTCCGCCTTGTCGAATGGAGATACCTCATTTGAATACAATGGTTGAGTCTTATAAAGGCAGAGAAGATATTGTTTTTCTCGCAGTGGCTTTGGATAAGTCCTATGAGCTCAAAGAGTTTTTAAAGGAAATGCCATTTGATTATGGTATTGTCGATGGAGGTTCTTATGTGGCTTCCCAATATGGGATCAATTTATTCCCAACACATGTAGTGCTTGATAAGGAAGGCAAAGTGTCATTTCATACTTCAGGATATGGTACAGGAACAGTGTCATGGTTAAAGAAAGCGATCAATGAAGCTTTGCAACCCAAAACTTTATAGGTTTATTGACCATCCGTCCAAATGAAATCATCACTTTTCGGGATGGTGTTGAATATTGCTATGAAACTGTCAGGAGGTACAGCAAGTTTTCTTTTATGTGTATCCAACCATGCACCATCAATTTGAATGATGGCGCTTAGTGTATCCTCGTTTTTCCATACTTCATGCTTCATGCTCCAGCGACTCATATCACGTGTAGACTTACACAAGTGCAATGAAAGTGTAACATTATCATTGAACCCGATCTCTCTTTTGAATACACATTCTTCTCTAAATATGATTGGACCGATATGGTATTGCTGCAATAGAGAAGGTGTAATACCATTCTCTGTCATAAAGGACATACGTACATATGCTCCCCAGTCGTAATAAACCGAATGACGTAAATGAAAATTCGGATCTAGATCACTCCATCTTACTTCTACTTTTTTTGTATAAAGGGCAGACATGATTAAGGGGTTAAGTTAAAAGTTAAAAGTGAAAAGTGAAAGGTGAAAAAATACTCTTTCGCTTTTCACCTTTCACTTTTCACATCTCACTTAATAATTACTGTTCCTAATTGGTTGGTTATTTGTTGTTCTGTTTCTTTTAGTTCTTTATGTATCTCCAATAGTTTTTTGAAGTCATCCATTGAGGCACTTTCAATATCTCTTTGATTTTCTTCGATCATTTTTTTGATCCTTCTTAATTTGTAGAAATAAATACTCATGATCACATCCTGTCTGCTAGTGTCTCGATTCACAATATTCATCCCTTCCAATACTTCATCCCATTTTTGACTCAATTCAAAAGGAGTTACAGAAATGCTGATGATCAGATTCCTGATATTTTCATCATCATGATAGAGCATAGATTTGGTAGTAGGTTCCAAGCCTTTGTGATAGGCGTCTTTATATTCCTCAAATGCTCTTTCAAGAATAGGTGTTTCAAAATGAAAATGCTCTAACTCTGAAAAAATGTAATCTGCTACATTATTTGTTTCATCCCATGAGCGAAGACCATACTCAAGCAACACACGTAGAATATTGCGTTCATGTGCTTCATCTTGGATAAGAAGACGGCTTGTGTCATCAAGTACATCTTCCGGTTGTTCAGCCTGTTTTAGTTGTTGATTGAATTCTTCTTGTGCAAGCCCTTTCTTTTCCTCTTTTGAGATTTTATCTCGCTTGTATTTATTGACAAGATTCGTAAGTCCTGCTTCATCTATCTTTAAAAGTGAGGAACATTGACGAATATAATCTTGTTGTCGAGTAAAATCTTCTGCCTTATTGATCTTACTCAGTGTTTCGGCTACCTGATTTACAACAGCACTCTTCTTGCTAACATCACTTCCTACTTCTTTGAGCATGACTTCCAACTGGAAAATGATGAAGTCCTTTTTAGATCTTGCAACAAAATCATTGAAAGCGGTAACACCTACTTTATTGACATAACTATCGGGGTCTTCATTGTCTGGGATCAATACCAGTCGTACATTCAAACCCTCTTCCAAAGCCATATCCAAACCCCGTAATGCTGCCTTTACACCAGCACTATCGCCATCATAAATAATGGTAAGGTTATCGGTGTATTTTTTGATGAGTCGGATTTGATCAGTTGTTAAAGAAGTACCTCCACTGGCAACAACATTTTCAATACCAGCTTGGTGAAGACTTACGACATCTGTATATCCTTCTACGAGTAAACATTCTTTTGCTTTATCAATGGCCATTCTAGCCTGATAAAGACCATACAAGATCCTACTCTTGACATAGATCTCATTTTCCGGAGTGTTGATATATTTAGGGCCACGATCACTCTTGCCGATCACACGTGCGCCAAAACCAATGATTTTCCCGGTATTGCTATGAATAGGGAAGATGATTCGATTTCGATAGTTGTCAACTAGTTCCTCATTATTCCTGATCGCGCTAAGTCCGCTTTTCGGAAGTAATTCACGATTGAATTGATTCGCTAGTAATTCTTTGGTCAGTCCGTCTCTGTGATCCGGATTATAGCCGATCTGAAATTTATGAAGGATGTCTTCTCTGAAACCGCGCTCTTTCAAATAACTGAGAGCGATCATTTTTCCTTCATCAGTATCGAATAATTGTTGCGTGAAAAATTTTTGCGCAAAGTTATTGATGGCATATAGGCTCTCAGAAATGAGTTGCTGTTGCTTTACTTCAGGACTCGCTTCTGTTTCCTCAATCTCAATATTGTAACGCGCAGCTAACCATCGTAAAGCTTCAGGGTAGCTGTATTTTTCATGCTCCATGACAAAATCAATCGCACGACCACTTTTGCCACAGCCAAAACATTTATAGATCTCTTTGGTAGGAGAGACGGTGAAGGAGGGTGTCTTTTCATTGTGAAATGGACAGTTTCCTATGTAGTTCGTACCTCTTTTTTTGAGTTTCACGAATTCTCCCACAATGTCAATGATATCGACACGATTGAAAATTTGTTGTATGGTGTTCTGAGAGATCATGGTTGTGAAAAGTCAAAAGTGAAAAGTGAAAGGTGAAAAATGAAAGGTGAAATGTTTGATTTTTCACTTTTCAGCTTTCACTCCCCTCAGGGCGAAAATACAATTTTGCGACCATGCAATTTGGTAATTCAGGCATTTCCTTATTTTTATCTATGCTTAAGAAAGAAAGACAAGCTTATATCATACAGCAAATCAATATCCATAATAAGGTATTGTCCTCTGATCTGAGTGTTCAACTAGATGTATCTGAAGATACAGTCAGACGTGATCTTCAGGAATTAGCGGAAGAAGGTAAGCTGATCAAAGTTCATGGTGGTGCTTTATCTAAGTCATTCCATTTTACACTGGAAACTAGTAGTATCTACTCATTACCGGAAAAGAAGAGGATTGCCTACAAGGCGGTGGAATTGATCAAAGATGGTATGTTTATTCTTTTGTCGGGGGGTACTACCATCCGTGAGCTGGTGAAGGCATTACCCTCTGATTTAAGTGCTACGTTTATTACTGTTAGTGTGCCTATTGCGTTAGAGTTACTTGAACATCCCAATAGTGAAGTGATCTTTTTAGGAAATAAATTATCAAAGACCGCACAGATTTCAGTGGGTGCAGAAGTGATTCAGCGATTGACAGGTATCAGGGCAGATTATTGTTTTCTGGGTACCAACAGTCTGGATGCAACAGATGGAATCACAGATTTGGAGTGGGAGATCATTGAAGTAAAAAGAGCGATGATACGCGGCGCACAGAAGACCGTTTCTTTGGCCATCTCAGAAAAGTTGAATACGACACAAAAATTGCAAGTCTGTAAACCGGAAGAGATTGATATCCTCATTACAGAGTTAGACCCTTCAGACCCCAAACTTGTTCCTTACATTCAAAAGGGGATTATGGTATTATAAACCTCGTTATCCTCCATTTTCAAAAACAGCATTGTAGCCCAACATTCGTTTTTTAGCGGTTTTGTCTCTTTAAACCAAGAGATATTACCTGTTTATGCCAGTAATGCAGCTTTTTGCGGAAATAAGTAGTTTGTGGGAGATGTGTGAAAAAAAATATGATTAAATATATTCGAAAATATCACACAAGAACTTTAACATTGCTTTATTATTCCGCTTTTCGATAATTCGCTTGATTTTTTGCAGTTTTTTGCGGCATTAAAATCCAGATCAGATGCATTGTTTTGCGGGAATCTATTGTCTTAATTGAGAAACCCGGGATTGCTATACGAAGGTTCCCGATTTTTCTGTTTACGAAACCAAAAAAACTGTTATGAGAAATTTTGTCTCAATCATGAAAGTAGCTGTAATGCTGCTTTTGCTGTTTTCACTACCGGCCATTGGACAGGGGCAGACGGTATCGGGGACCATTACCGATGCTGCTTCTAAGTTGCCATTGGCAGGAGTAACCATTAAAGTAGTTGGAACTGCTTCCACTGCTCAAACCAATGAAAAAGGTGTTTTCACCATCCGTGCCAATGTCGGGCAATCTCTTCAAATTTCCTATGTAGGTTATGAAGGGAAACGTGTACCTGTATCAGGTTCACAGTTGAATATCACTCTCTCTGCAGAAGTTTCCGAACTGGAAGAAGTGGTGGTAGCGATGGATATCAAACGTAAACCTCGCGAATTGGGTTACTCTGTTCAGAAAGTTACAGGTAAAGAAATTGCTGAAGCACAACGTGAAAACTTTGTCAACAGTTTACAGGGAAGGGTTGCAGGTTTGGCCATTACACCTACCGGTGGACAAGCTGGATCTTCCTCTTCTATCGTATTGAGAGGATTTAACTCTATGGCGCTTAGTAATCAACCACTATTTGTAGTGGATGGTGTGATCGTAGATAATGGATCTGTGAATGAAAGTGGTGGTGGTGCTACCATCGGTCTTGCTTCTGATCAACCTAATCGTGGACAGGATTATACCAACCGTATTTCAGATATCAACCCTAATGATATTGAGTCTGTTACAGTCTTGAAAGGACCGGAAGCAACGGCGCTTTATGGTAGTCAGGCTAGTTCAGGCGCTATCGTGATAACTACCAAAAAAGCAAAAGCTGTTGGTAAGATCAGTGTCAACTATGATAACAGTTTTCGTATTCAGCAATTGACTCGTTTACCTGAGGTATCTCATAAATACAGTCAGGGCGATAATGGTGTTGCAGATAACTCTGTTTTCAGATATTTCGGTCCGGCTTACAACGTGGATCAAAGAATTTATAGAAACCAAGTTGAGGATTTCTTTGAAACCGGTTTTGCGCAAACGCACAATGTTAGTGCAGACTATGGAACTAAAAATGCTTCATGGCGTTTTTCCGGCTCTGCTTTTGATCAGAGTGGGGTTGTTCCCAATAATAAATTCTCAAGGTATAATCTTCGTTTATCAAATAGTACCAAGATCAATAAATGGATCGATATTGCTCCATCTATTAGCTATATCAGAACTACCAACTACAAACCTCAACGTGGTGCAGGTTCTTATCTGTTGAATTTGTTGACATGGCCATCTAATAATGATGCAAGTCAATATCTCACAGAAGATGCCAGAAAGATTCGCTTGGGTAATGATGAGTTTGATAATCCTTATTTCAATGCCAACTTTAACAGAGGATATGATGTGAATGATCGTTTCCTAATGACCATGGGAGTGAACCTGAATCCTTTCCCTTGGTTGAGTGTGGCCGGACGTTTTGGATATGACACTTATAACAATGATGGATATTCTGTAATGGACTCTGCGTCTTCTTCAAGATTGCCTACAACTTTTGGAGGTGGTATTGTAAGTACAGCTAGAGGTTTTCAGGATAACTTCTATCGTAAATACAAAGGATACAATCATACCATCACTGCAACAGCACGTAAAAGTTTAGGAAACTTCAACGGTCGCTTGATGGTTGGTACTATGTGGCAGGATTACAGAACAGAAATGTATGCTGTTTCCGGATCTCAGTTGAAAGGCAATTATCTCAGTGGAATGGATAGTAACAATACCAATCCTGCTACCCGTATTCGATTGAACAATGCCATTCGTAATGGTGGACCCAACTATGTGTTGAGTCGTCAGGTTGCATTCTTCGGTGAGTTTGCTTTGAACTATAAAAACCTTGCATTCCTTACCTACTCACACCGTTTTGAAGAATCTTCTATTTTCCCTAAACAGTTTAGAAGTTATAATTACCCGGCCGGAAGTATCAGTTTTATTATGTCTGATATCCTTCCATTCATCAAAAGTGGTAATGTGTTGAACTACTTTAAACTGAGAGGTTCATTAGCACAAACAGCAAGATCAAGTGCACCTTATGCCAACCAGTCTGTATTCAATTTTGTACAGTCTAGCGGCGGTGGATTCGCTTACGGCTTCTCTAACAATAACTTCTTCTTGGAGCCTGAAATTCAAAAGACTTATGAAGTAGGTGCTGAATTTAAGTTCTTCAATAATAAGATCAACTTAGATGTTACTTACTACAATACTTTGAATGAGAAGCAGATCGCTGAAAACTTCAGAGCTAGTTATGGTACCGGATTCGTATTGAATACCTTGAACGTAGGTTCTACCAGAAATACAGGTATTGAAATTGCATTGGATGCGACACCGATTCAAAACAAAGACTTTAGTTGGAGTACACGTGTGAACTTCAACAGAATGCGCAATAAAGTGTTGAGTCTGCCATCAAACGTTCCGGAATTTTATATTTCTGATACATGGGTATTTGCAAATGCTCGTGGTGGTTTGATCACAGGAGGACCAAGTACTTCAATTACCGGATTTGGATATCGTAGAAATACAGCTGGACAAATCTTGATTGAGCCTTCTACAGGCTTGCCATTGATAGATCAGCGTTTCTTGGTTCGTGGAGATAGAAACCCTGATTTCACCATTGGTTTCAATAACAATTTCCGTTATAAGAATTTCAGTCTAAGTTTCCTTTGGGATGTAAAAGTGGGTGGAGATATTTTCAATGCGAATGAAATGTTCCTGACACAAAGAGGTAAGAGCTTGAGAACTGAAGATAGAAAAACACCAAGAGTTATTGAAGGGGTTCTTAGTGATGGATTAGAAAATTCAGCCAATCCAACTAAAAATACCATCGCCATCACTCCATACAACCTGCAGACCTATTACACAGCGAGAATGCCTGAAGAAGAGTTTATTGAAAAAGATGTGAACTGGGTTCGTTTGAGAGATATTACGATCAGTTATATGTTCCCTGCAAGAGTGATTCGTAAAGTTCAATTCCTGAAAGGTCTGAGTGTATTTGCAACAGGAAATGATTTGATCCTGATCACTAATTACACAGGTGCAGATCCTGCAACTAGTGCAAATACCTCTGCAACAAGAGGGGTAGGTGGTTTCGGATTTGATTATGGAAACATTGCAACTCCAATCAGTGTAAACTTTGGCTTAAGAGCCGCTTTTTAAGGAGCTAAATAATCGTATAACTACAAAGACAATATTATGAAACATACATTCTTTAAAAAACTACTTATCGGAATGACACTTACCAGTGTGATCGCCGTTTCATGTAGTAAAAAGATCGATGAAGCTTATCTGAATCCCAATGCAGATGTAAAAGTGCCACCTGAGCAATTATTGCCGGCACTTCTTGCAACGATGGTGGGTAACGGTGCCGGACATGGTACCGCCAATGATGCCCGTTTTGCGGGACGTTATATTCAGAACTGGCATTCGATCAACGCGGGTAGTGCTGCCGATGCTTATGATATGATGGGTGGTACAACAGGTGCTAGTGATAATGCTGCATCTGTTTGGAGAACACATTACTATGATCATGGTCAAAACCTGTTGCGTATGATTGATTGGGCAACAGAAGAAAAGAAATGGGACTATGTTGGTGTTGGACAAGCCATCTTCGCTTGGAGTTGGTTAACCCTGGTTGACTATCATGGTGAAGTGATCTTAAAAGAAGCATTCAATACCAGCCTCATCACTTTTAAATATGATGAACCTCAGGAAGTATATACTTATGTGAGACAATTGTGCCATGCAGCTCTTGCCAATCTGAACAAGACAGGTGATGGTGTTAGTCAGGCCAACCTTGCCAAAGGTGATCAGTATTTCTATGGAGGTGATGTGAACAAATGGAAGAAGTTCGTATATGGAGTATTGGCACGTAGCTTTAATCATTTAAGTAATAAAGCTTCTTACAATGCAGATTCTGTGATTGCTTATGCGAACCTGTCTATCACTAGTAATGCAGACAATGCTACTTTGAAATATGCAAATACAGGTATTTCTGCCAATGCGAATTTCTTTGGTCCATTGAGAGGTAATCTTGGAACATTGCGTCAAGGAGCATTTTCTGTAAACCTATTGAATGGAACCAATCCTCACCCTTCATTTGCAGGAGTGGTTGATCCGCGCAGATGGTATTTGTTTAGAACAAATCCGAATGGAACATTCGTAGGTCTTGAACCCAATCGTGGAAATGCAGGTATCTCCAATGTGAATGATCGTCCTGAGAATTTTTGGGGTGGTGGAAGTGCCATCACAACCGGTACAGCGGCTAATGAATCTACCAATAGATTTATTTTCAGAAATGGCGTAGAATTCCCTGTAATGACTGCTAGTGAAATTCAGTTCATGAAAGCAGAAGCTGCATTTAAAAAGAATGATAGGGTAACAGCGTTAGCAGCATTTCGCTTAGGTGTAAGCTTACACTTTGATATGTTGACTGAGAAATACAATACGAATGTACCCGCAGCCAATCAGATCACGCCTGCTATGAAAGCGGCTTATATGGCAAGTACAGCAGTACCTGCTGACCCATTGACATTAACATTGAGTCATATCATGTTACAGAAGTACATCGCATTGTGGGGCTATAATACCATGGAAAGCTGGGTGGATATGCGTCGTTATCATTACACAGATATTGATCCTGCAACTACTTTGCAAGTATATACAGGATTTACACCGCCAAGTGGGGTAAATATGTGGGTTGATAATGCCGGCAAATTTGTGTACCGTGTGAGACCTCGTTACAATTCAGAATATGTATGGAATTTTAATGAATTGGTTCGTATTGGTGCGGATAAATTAGATTATCATACCAAAGAAACCTGGTTTTCACAGAAATAATTACACCCTCAAAATTTAACCGATGAAAAAAATAATTTCTTATACAGCAATGCTTGCAGCAGGTGTAATGGTGTTTGCTTCCTGCGAAAAACAGGCTGATCGTACCGCTAATTATACAACGGTAGAAGGAAAAGCTTTTGTACGAGTAATTCATGCATCACCTTCTTTCCGTCAAATATTCAATGCGCCGGATTCAATCAACATATATGTAAATAATGAAAAGGTGAACGGTCCTTTGATCACATATGGTGGTTTGTTTCCCACAGCTGCTACAACAGGGTTTGGATACATAGCTGTGCCAACAGGATTACAAACAGTAAAAGTTACTGTAGCAGGAAGGGTAAATCCGGATTCTATTCAATTGGCGGTACTTACCAATCAAGCAACTGCAGGGCAACGTTATTCGATCATCCTGACAGATAATATCAAATCAACTAGAGATTCATCTAAGATGATCCTTCCTGATAATATTACACAGCCTACAACAGGTAATTATCGTCTTCGATTTGTAAATGCGATTGCTGCAGATACGGCCGGTGCTACTGTTAGTATTTTCTCAACCAGAAGAAATGGAAATATTTTTAATGGCATAGCTCCGGGTCAGGTAGTTGATTTTCAGACCCTTCCTTTCAATAGCCAATTGAGTGATACCTTGTATGTACGCAGACCGGGTAGTACTTTTAACTTGGCAACCTTGAATGGTGCTTCTTTCGGTAATCAGCGTTCATATACCATCATCTATCGTGGGTATGGTGGAACTGTAACTACCGGAACAAAGGGAAGAACACTTGTGACTTATCTTGATGAATGATTTCAGAAAGAATACTTTTAAAAGAAAAGCGCATCTCATCAGGTGCGCTTTTTTTTATGATAGATAGATCAGATAACATAGTAATACAGCAATAATGAAAGCCACCACTATTTTGTATTTATTCCAATAGTAGTTTCTTTGATAGCTAATGACAAACTGATCTATTTTTTTTCTCAAAGTAGGGGTTAATCCATCCAAAGAGTGTAGCGTATGAGCCAATCTCAAACAGTCTGATTGATCTACATTTTCTAGGCAAAACAAAATATCCTGAACCAACAATTCATTTTGTTTTTCATCCTTCCACTTTTCTAGTAATTGGATATGATAGACTGATAAAACCGCCTCCAGATCAATCACGAGTTTATCCCGATTGATTCTTTCGGGGTTCATTTTCCGGATTCTATTTACGAGCTCTTCACTCATCCATCTCACTTCTTCCGGTGTAGTAGCAATACGGGTTGTTTGTATAGATTCATGAAACCGAGAAGCGTCATATCTCTTCCTTTGTTTCGGATCACTCAGTATCGCATATGCTTCTTTGATCAATGTAAATAGTTCCGCTGCTTGTATACTTGTATTTCTATCAGGATGAAACTCCATGGCCAATTGGCGATAAGACTTTTTGATCTCGGCAGTACTAGCAGTAGGTAAGACCCTAAGTATTTGATAATAGTCTGTAGTGGGCATAAGAGATGGTAGATGTCAGATGGCAGATCTCAGATATATTTAAAATCTGAAATCTGCCATCAAACATATTTTACTCTGGTTTATCAAATTCGAAATCATCGCCATCCATCAACTCTCTTTCGATCTCTTCCATCTGTACAATATCCCAGGCTTCACTTTCTGTAGGAGTAATATTCATAAAATCCAATAATTCCTCCTGTTCGAAAATGGCTTCTACAGGCTCCTTAAGATTGCACAAAACAAAAGAGGCGCTGTTCTCATAGAAATTTTGTTGAAGCAGGGCAAATGTTTTTGCGGCCTCAGGTTCAATTTCGGTAACAGGTTCTAGGTTCAAGACGATATTTTTTACCTCTTTGCCCAAAAACTGGGAGCAGGTTTCCGCCAAATTTGCTGCTATATTGGCAGAAACTGCGGGGGTGACCGGTGTTACAACGGTGAATTTCTCTTTGGTATCAATTTTGACTTCCATTTTTACGTATGTTACGTTAACAGCTGTGTATAACTGTTACACAACTTCGCTCAAAAATATTCGTTATAATTGTATAAATCCAATTTAGGTTATGGATAATAATTTTTCAGCACAGGTTAAAGAGATCATCTCTTTCAGCAGGGAAGAGGCTTTGCGGCTCGGAAACGACTTCATTGGCACAGAACACCTGTTATTGGGTTTGATAAGGGATGGCGACAATACCGCCATCAAAGTATTGAAGCAACTGAATGTTGATCTGTATGAATTGAGGAAGGAAGTAGAATTAGCGGTAAAAGATAAGACCGGTAAGAATATTGCCAATATCAATAGTTTACCCCTTACCAAACAGGCAGAGAAAGTGATTCGGGTAACAGTACTGGAAGCCAAGGCTTTAAAGAGTCCATTGGTGGAAACGGAACACCTCATGCTCAGTATTTTAAAGAACAAGGAAAATATCGCTACACAGATCTTGAATCAATTTGATGTAGACTATGATTTGTTCAGAAATGAGTTAGGTATGGTAGGTTCTACCAACCCCAATCCTCGTGCAGAATTCAGTGATGAAGGCGAAGATGAGTTTGATGAAGAGAAAAGAGGATCGGGATATCAGCAACAAAAGTCGGGCTCAAAAACGGGTGGAAATGCAAAAAGTAAAACACCTGTACTAGACAATTTTGGCAGAGATATCACCAAATTGGCAGAGTCTGGTTCTTTAGATCCGATCGTAGGTCGCGAAGAAGAAATTGAAAGAGTTAGCCAAATACTCAGTCGTCGTAAAAAGAATAATCCCATTTTGATTGGTGAGCCGGGTGTGGGTAAAACGGCTATTGTTGAAGGTTTGGCATTGCGCATTGTTCAACGTAAAGTAAGTCGTGTTCTTTTTGATAAGCGCGTTATTTCATTAGATCTTGCTGCACTGGTAGCAGGCACCAAATACCGCGGTCAGTTTGAAGAAAGAATGAAAGCGATCATGAATGAATTGGAGAAAAACAGAGATGTGATCCTTTTCATTGATGAGATACATACTATTGTTGGAGCGGGTGGTGCTAGTGGTTCTTTGGATGCATCTAATATCTTCAAACCTGCATTGGCTAGAGGAGAGTTACAATGTATCGGTGCTTCTACCTTAGATGAGTATCGTATGTATATTGAAAAAGACGGCGCTTTAGACAGACGATTCCAAAAAGTGATCGTTGAACCGCCTAGTGTTGAAGATACCATCACTATCCTTAATAACATCAAATCTAAGTATGAGGATTTTCACAACGTAACATATGGTGATGAAGCCATTGATGCTTGTGTGAAATTGAGTGATCGTTATATGACCGACAGATTATTACCGGATAAAGCGATCGATGTATTGGATGAAGTAGGCGCAAGAGTTCACTTAAAAAATATCAATGTTCCTCAAGAGATCGTAGAACTGGAGAAGAAAATTGAAGACATTAAGAACGAAAAGAATAAAGTAGTAAAGAGTCAGCGCTTTGAAGAAGCAGCTGCATTACGTGATACAGAGAAAAGATTAGGCGAAGAGCTTGAAAAAGCTAAGAACCAATGGGAAGAAGAAAGTAAACACAAACGTTATCCGATCACGGAAGAGCATATTGCGGAAGTCGTGAGTATGATGACAGGTATTCCTGTGAAGAGAATGGTTCAGGCCGAGACAGAGAAGTTGCGCAGAATGAGTGAGGATATGATGGGTATGGTGGTTGGACAAGATGAAGCCATTCAAAAAGTGGTGAAAGCCATCCAACGTAACCGAGTAGGATTGAAAGATCCAAAAAAGCCTATTGGTACTTTCATTTTCTTAGGTCCAACAGGTGTAGGTAAAACAGAATTAGCACGTGCATTGGCTCGCTACATGTTTGATTCGGAAGACTCACTGATTCGTATCGATATGAGTGAATACATGGAAAAATTCACTGTGAGCAGATTGATCGGTGCACCTCCGGGATATGTAGGATATGAAGAAGGCGGACAACTTACTGAAAAGGTAAGAAGAAAACCTTATTGTGTAATTCTATTAGATGAAATTGAAAAAGCACATCCGGATATCTACAATATCTTGTTACAAGTATTGGATGATGGTCAATTAACAGATGGGTTAGGGCGAAAAGTAGACTTTAAAAATACAATGATCATCATGACTTCTAACATTGGTGTACGCCAATTGAAAGAGTTTGGTGATGGAGTAGGTTTTGCTACTGCTACCCGTATTCAGAATGCAGAAGAGAATAATAAAGCGGTAATTGAAAAAGCATTGAAGAGAACATTCTCTCCTGAATTTTTAAATCGTATTGATGATGTGATTGTATTCAATTCTTTGAGCCAAGAAAACATTTTCAATATCATTGATATCCTAATGAAAGGGGTGTCCAAGCGTTTGCAAAATTTAGGCTTCTCATTGGAGTTGACAACAGCTGCCAAGGAATTCATTGCTGAGAAAGGATATGATTCGCAGTTCGGCGCACGTCCATTGCATCGTGCCATCCAAAAATATTTGGAAGATCCTTTAGCAGAAGAGATACTCAATATGAATATCAAGCAAGGAGATGTACTGATCGCAGATGTAGATAAAGAATCAGGCAAACTCAAGTTTGATTTTCAGAAAAGAGTAGAAGAAGGTGAGAACGCTCAAGTCTAAGAGAAGGTAAGTACTCGATATAAAGGCTCTGCTGAAAGGCGGAGCTTTTTTGTGAAAAGTGAAAGGTGAAAAGTGAAATGCTTTTTTCACTTTTCACCTTTCACTTTTCACTTTTGCTTCCCCAACGATAGGATGTCTGTTCTAACCCAGACAGATCAAGAACACGGTCTACTACTGTGGCAGCTACTTCTTCTATGGTTTGAGGTTTACTGTAGAAGGAAGGTGTGGCCGGACAAATAATTCCGCCGGCTAATGTTACTGTTTCCATGTTTTTGATATGGATCAGGTTATAAGGTGTTTCGCGAACCATTAAGATCAGCTTTCTTCTTTCTTTCAATACCACATCTGCGGCTCTGGTTACAAGATCATCACTCACGCCGGCCGCAATTCGACCCAGTGTTCCCATACTACAAGGAGCAACGATCATGATGTTGTACTTGGCAGAACCGGAAGCAAATGGGGCATTAAAATCATATTTTTCAAAATAGCGGAAAGGGTATTGGTCATAGTCTTCATTGCCCAGTTCTGTTTTCCAAACCTCTTTGGCATTTTTGCTCATTACGATACCCACTTCTTGGTATTGTTCAGGCATAGCCTGTAACTTATCAAGTAATAATTTGGCATAAATGGAACCACTGGCTCCTGTAATGGCGATGGCTATTTTGTTTTCCATAAACCCGTTTAATGGAATAACAAAAGTACTGGCTAAATGTTATATTCATTCCCAATTTGTTAGCCTAGGGTGCACTGATCAGATGCGGCTGTCTGTGGTGTTTTTGCCCTGGTTCATAGATCAGTCTTACAAAACTGCTAAATCTTTGGTTCTCTCTTTTTACGGGAACTCCTGCAACAATGCCGATTAAGAGGTTATCTGCTATTCCCACCCGCATTTGAGGTCTGATCACCATATCAAAATCTTTCTTTCGGAAGTCTTTATTGAATTCCAGCCCTACAAAGTTTCGCGTACCAGGGATCATGTAATGAAAATTGGAATTGACTTGCCAATTCTTTGAAGCGTGATTTGTAATAACACTTCTTTCAATTTGTGGTCCGGTGTATAGTAAAGTGTGAAAATTATTGCCCCATCTTTTGGCAGCAATAAAGAATGGATTGAATTGATGAGCACCAATAAATCGGCTGGATGTATAATTTCTGAATTCAGGCATGATGAACTCATGTATATATCCAATGGCAAGTGATGTCTTATGTTTTTCAGAAACAAAAAATGAATATTGTATTGCGAGTTTTAAACTATTCAGTTTTGATCCTGGGATCGAGTCTTTACTGATACCGCCTAAAGGCGAATAATAAGAGAACGGAAGCTCAACTTCAAAGCCTAATCTATTAATTGGGGCAAATTCATATTCTATCAATGTAGTGTAGAGGTCGTACTTATTGTTATCTGTTAATCCTAAACCAATATTCCATTCTTTCTCTCCTTTTCTAGCCCCTAGATCACGTATAAGATCAATGAATAAAGGCTCGGCATGTAAAACCTTATCAGGCTTACGTTTATCCTGCACTTCTTTGATATAGATACTATCAAAACGTTGCTTATCTTCTTTCAAGCTATCAATTTGCGTATATGACTTGAAAGAGCCTAACAAGGCAACCCATAATAATAAATATCTCATGCCGCGAAAATAGCAGCTATGTAAGAGTAGGGGAGTTAAGGAAAGTGAAAAAGTGAGGGGAGGAAAGTGAAAAGTGAAAAGTGAAAGGCGAAACGATGACATAGACAATGGTCTATTGACGTTTCACCTTTCACAATAAGGCTATTTATACATGATCTCATAATACTCATGCGCCATCCTGTTACTATCGAATTGGAAGCGAACATCTCTCATACCATTCTTGGTGATTTGTCTCCAGGTATCAAAGTTGTCATAGTACATGGGGATGATCTGCTGTTCTAGAATTTCATACGTTTTATTCAGATCGTATTCATCCTGATCATGCTGAGTCATATTTTCATAGTCTGCTTTTGGTACCACAAATCCGTTGTTACCATGATTGATGAATTCTGGTATCCATCCATCATCGGTTGAGAAATTCACAGCGCCATTCATTGCAGCAGTCATACCGCTGGTTCCCGATGCTTCTCTTGGAACACGTGGATTATTCAACCAAATATCTGCGGCTTGCTTTAAACGTTTGCTCAATCCTAATTCATAACCAATCAACACAGCTACATTCTTATAGTTCTTACTTAAATGAACGAGGTTGTTGAATTGTGAAATAGCAGGGTAATCTACAGGGTAGGGTTTACCTGCCCAAATGATTTGTACTGGACGTTTAATATTGTTGAGCATTTTTTCAAATCGCTCCATGTCATAGGTCAACATATCTGCACGTTTGTATCCAGCAAATCTTCTGGCCCATACAATGGTCAGTACATTCGGATCAAATACTTTTCCGGTCTGATCCGCAACTATTTCAAACGCTCTTTTCTTTAAGTATTTCTTTCTATCATCAAACGTAAAATCATTGCCTTCTTCCATGGCACGATACATCTGCTTATCAGCCCAATAGCGCCAGTTCTGTGCATTGGTGATAGAGGTGATCGGACAAATACCTTCATGGTTCTTCCACATTTCACGGCTAACATGACCATGCAATGCCGATACACCATTGGCTTTGCGCGCAAAGCGTAATGCAGCCAACGAATGGTTGAATTGATCATCTTTGATGCCGGTAAGTTTACGTACTTCATCGATACTCAATCCACAGAAATAACTCATTTTATGACAGAGATAAATGTCATGTTTTTCATTACCTGCTTCTTCAGGAGTATGTGTTGTGAAGACTAAATGCTCTTTTACTTTTTCTGCACTTTTGAACTTATTCAACAAATAGAATGCAGATGAAATACCATGTGCTTCATTCAAATGATACACATCAGGATTAAAGCCAAGCTCATCAATCAGTTTCGCACCACCAACACCCAATAAAATAAATTGCGCAACTTTTGTTGCAACGTTTGCATCGTATAAACGATGTGTGATGGTTTGAGAAACATAATCATTCTCGGGTAAGTCAGTACTCAATAAAAAAAGCGGAGCACTATTAAAAGTTTCCGGATTCAGGTAAAATGCTTTTACCCATACAGGATGTTCGTGGATTAAAATTTGAAATTTGATACCGGTATCTTCCAAGAAGCTATAGATTTTCTCCATGAAAGTCACCTGTAAAGTCTGATCCTGATTTCTAGCTTGGTCATAGTATCCATATTTCCAGAGAATGCCAATACCGATCATATTTTGCCTGAGTTCATAGGCACTTCTTAAATGTGAACCTGCCAGAAATCCTAAACCGCCACTATATATTTTTAAAGGTTGATGAATAGCAAATTCCATGGAAAAATAAGCAGCTTTCTTACTGTACTGCTCATTAATCTGATAAGGGACATGATAGTTTCTAAAATTCATAAATGCTCTTTTGGTGATCAATTAGCGCTTGCAATATAGGGGTATTTCAATAAAATGTACTTTATACACATTAGAACTGTGGGTAATCAGTGGGAAGATAATCAGCTTTGTACAAACAACTGTTAGGATTCAATCCTGAAAAAGCTTTGCAAACGTTTTCAGGGAATTTATATCACGCTAATATGAAAGAATTGCATTAGGATGATTTTTTCTTTTTGGATTTCATTTCTTTCTTTTTTCGATAAGCATCATCAAAAAAACATTTGATGCCTCTATGATTTCCACAACTGCCTTGTTCTTTTACATTCACATAGTTACCTGAAAAATTAAAATCTATGATGCAAGGATCCCCATTCTGTAAATAAATCGCGGTAGTAGCGGTTTTCATTTTGAATTCACCTTTCAGCTCACCCACACATGCGCCTTTATCTTTTTCAAAATGTATGAAGAAGAGGTAGGTATTGACATCTTTTCCATCTCGAATTGAGATATAATTCTTTTCATTCTTGATATAGTCCCCGCTTAACTTATTCTTTCTCGGAAGTGTATCAATAGGATTAATAACTGCAGTCTTTTCCGGGTCTTCATTACTATCATTGATCACCAACATAAAAAAACCTTCACTGTTATAGATCCAACCGGCTCTCGTAAATTTTGTACTATTATCTGGCAACTGCTTCTCACGATTGATCATGAAAGTCGGCTCCTTGTTAATAGAAACGAAGCGATAATAATTATCTGATTTCTGATCTGTCAATAATTCTTTTGATGATAAGTAGGAGAGTTTCTTATCAGTTACAAATACAACATTGGTTGTTTTTTTCTGTTTGGTAAAATTAACCAGAAGATAATTTTCCTTTTCTTTTTCAATGATGCCAACCGGACGTATCACTGTTTTTTTATCCTTACCAATATAGGTCTTCAAAGCAGAGTCAGGGATGAATTGAATCAATGCTTTGTAACCAATTTTGGTGGTATCCGCTTTGCGTGATAGGTTAGAATCGGCCATTAAAAATGAGCCGGTAATTTTGGGGAACGCTGTGATGAAGTCTTCAGCTTTTAAGGGTACTTCACCTGAAAAATCAATTTTCTTGTCTTTACAGGCGAAACAAATGATCAGCAAGTATATTGGTACCCAGCGTTTCATGAACCTAATTTGACTTAAAAATAGTGTTTTCGGTGGAAGTGACACGACAACTTGCAAATTTGGTAATTAAAATTTAGATTTGTCTAAAAATAAATTTAGAGTCATGAAGTTTACCATGGCAGAAGAAAATTATATTAAAGCTGTATATCATCTGCAACATGGGCAGGAGGTTGTTACTACCAATGCTTTGTCTGCTGAGTTGCAAACCAAGCCCGCATCGGTGACGGATATGTTGAAGAAGCTAAAAGCCAAGCGCATCATAAGCTATGAGCCATATCGTGGGGTAAAGCTAAGTGCAGAGGGTAGGAAGGTGGCATTGGGTATCGTACGTAAACATCGTTTATGGGAATATTTTCTTGTAGATAAGTTGCATTTTGGTTGGGATGAAGTACATGAGGTAGCGGAGGAACTGGAACACATTAGCAGTGTAAAGCTGATTGATAAATTGGACGAATTTCTTGGCCATCCGAAATTCGATCCACACGGTGATCCGATACCGGATAGCAAAGGAAAGATGACCGCACAACCACAGGAACGATTATCAACATTACCAGTCAATACTTCGGTAGAAATTACAGCAGTGGGTAGTCAGTCTACAGAATTATTGGAGTTATTAAAACACAAAGGTCTACAGATGGGTACTCGATTAGAAATTAAAAAGTTATTTGAGTTCGATGGCTCCATGGAACTCAAAATTAAAAATCAACAAACCATTACAGTGAGTAGGGAGTTATCATCTGTCTTATTTGTAAAACCCGTGTAACATGAAGCAACATAATGAATCAGTTTCTTTAAGTGAGGTGCACGAAACAGTTGATACAACAGTACCCCGAAAGGGCTGGAGACGTATTCTGGCCTATTTGGGTCCTGCATACTTGGTGAGTGTAGGTTATATGGATCCGGGTAATTGGGCAACTGATTTGCAAGGTGGTGCAAAGTTTGGGTATCAACTGATATGGGTTTTACTGATGAGTAATCTCATGGCCTTATTGTTACAAAGTTTAAGTGCTCGATTGGGAATCGTGAGAAGAAGAGACCTCGCACAAGCCAATCGTGAAACCTATCCACCTGTTGTAAACTTTTGTTTATACATATTGGCGGAGCTAGCCATTGCTGCAACAGATCTTGCTGAAGTTGTTGGGATGGCCATTGGCTTACATCTATTGACAGGGTTGCCATTGATGTGGGGTGTCGCTATTACTGTATTAGATACGTTTTTATTTCTGTTGCTTCAACGATATGGTATCCGTAAAATGGAGGCGTTCATTCTAGCATTAGTTGCTACTATTGGTATTTCATTTCTCATTGAAATTTTATTGGCAAAACCCGATCTGTCAGAAGTAGCAACCGGATTTATTCCTTCCATGTTAAGTAATGAATCGCTGTACATAGCTGTGGGAATCATCGGTGCTACAGTAATGCCGCATAATCTTTATTTACATTCTGCATTGGTTCAAACAAGAAAGATCGGATCTGATCAAAAAAGCATTAAGCGAGCATTGAAATACAATTTCATTGATAGTACTATCGCATTGAATGCTGCATTTTTTGTGAATGCTGCAATACTTGTACTGGCCGCAACCGTTTTCTTTAAAACAGGAAATACTGAAGTTGCCAGAATTGAAGATGCACATAAATTATTGCAACCACTTTTAGGAACAGAATTGGCGCCAATCTTATTCGCAGTGGCACTGATTGCTGCCGGACAGAGCTCTACTATTACCGGAACACTTGCCGGACAGATTGTGATGGAGGGGTATTTGAAACTGCGTTTGAATCCCTGGTTACGCAGATTGATCACACGGTTGATTGCTATTGTACCGGCGGTATTGGTGATTGGTATTTATGGTGATGATAAAGTAGATGATCTCTTGGTATTTAGTCAGGTGATACTCAGTTTACAATTGGGTTTTGCCGTTATTCCCCTGATTCATTTTGTGAGTGATAAGGAAACCATGGGCAGTTTTGTGATCAAGCCATGGGTGAAAGTGGCGGCTTGGACAGTTGCTTTTATACTGGTATTCTTAAACGTGAAATTAGTTGCAGAAGAAGCTTTAACAGTATACGATGCTCAGGGTGAATGGGGATTAAAAATATTAGTGAGTGTTTTGATATTGGTTTTCTTATGGCTTTTTATCACCATGACTTTTTTACCTTTCTTTAAAAAGCGAAGAGAACAAAGAGATGCAGCCATGCATGGCGAATGGGCAGAACTAAGTAATCTTTCTGTGACCGCTACTAGAAAAATCGCAATTGCACTGGATTTTACCAAAGCAGATCAAAAACTCATTGCTCATGCTTTAGCCCAGGGAAATAAGGACGTATCTTTTTTATTGTTGCATGTGGTAGAGAGTGTATCTGCCAAATATTTAGGTGATGCCAGTGATGATGATGAAACACGATTGGATAAAAAAAGGTTGGATCACTATTGTGAACAACTAAAAGCACAGGGTTATCAAGTAGAAGCTGTCTTAGGATATAAGAACAGGGTCAGGGAAATCATCCGTATCGTAAAAGATTCAGGAGCAGATATGGTGGTGATGGGGGCGCACAGACATAGTGGATGGAAAGATTATCTTTTTGGGGAAACCATCGAAGATGTTCGGCATGAGTTGCAAATACCGGTTTTGATCGTAAATGTCTGATTCAGCCATCGTGGATAACCCAAGGATTCATTTAGCCTGAAATAGCCCGAATTCATTACATTTGTGCCCGTTTTATCATTAAAATAAACCGTAATGACGCAAAAAATCAAAGTAGCAAATCCGGTAGTAGAACTGGATGGTGATGAGATGACAAGAATCATCTGGAAATTCATTAAAGAGAAATTGATCCTTCCATATTTGGAACTGGATATCAAATATTATGACCTGGGAATGGAGTATCGTGATGAGACCAATGACCAGGTAACCATCGACGCTGCAAATGCAATCAAGCAATATGGCGTTGGTATCAAATGTGCTACCATTACTCCGGATGAAGAGCGTGTAAAAGAATTCAAGCTCAAACAAATGTGGAAGAGTCCTAATGGAACCATTCGTAATATCCTCGATGGAACCGTTTTCCGTGAGCCGATCGTTTGTTCAAATGTGCCAAGATTGGTTCCTAACTGGACAGCACCTATCTGTATTGGTCGTCATGCTTTTGGTGATCAGTATCGTGCTACCGATTTTGTAACCAAAGGAAAAGGTAAACTGACCGTTAAGTTTGAAGGAGAAGATGGAACCGTTCAGGAATTTGAAGTGTTCAATTTCAAAGGAGATGGTGTTGCATTAGCGATGTACAATACCGATGAGAGTATCAAAGGTTTTGCTCGTGCTTGTTTCAATCAAGCTCTGAGTAAGAAATGGCCTCTATACCTTTCAACCAAGAATACCATTTTGAAAAAATACGATGGTCGTTTCAAAGATATTTTTGAAGAGATCTATCAAAACGAATTCAAAGCTGCATTCACTGAAGCAGGTATTACTTATGAGCACCGTTTGATTGATGACATGGTTGCCAGTGCATTGAAGTGGAATGGTAATTTTGTATGGGCTTGTAAGAACTATGATGGTGATGTACAAAGTGATACAGTTGCACAAGGTTTTGGTTCTTTAGGTCTGATGACTTCAACCCTTGTTACTCCTGATGGAAAAGTAATGGAAGCAGAAGCTGCACACGGAACTGTAACGCGTCACTATCGTGAGCATCAGAAAGGTAAACCAACTTCTACCAATCCAATTGCATCTATTTTCGCTTGGACAAGAGGATTGGAGTTCCGCGGAAAATTAGATGGTAATCAGGAGCTGATCAATTTCTGTCAGGCGTTGGAGCAAGTGTGTATTGAAACTGTAGAGAGCGGAAAAATGACCAAAGACTTGGCAGTATGTATCCATGGAAATAAAGTTAATCATGGAGAACACTATCTATATACTGAAGAGTTTTTAGAAGCGTTGGATCAGAATTTGAAAGTGAAACTCGCTAAATAGATCTTTGATTCGATGATCTTTGATTTCTTGATTTGAAAAATAAATCAAGAAATCAAAGATCAAAAAATCAAACTTTATTTTAAAAACCGCTTGATTTCTTTCTGAACATCTCTGTCCTTGATCGTTTCACGTTTATCGTGGAGTTTCTTACCTTTTCCTAGTCCTATTTCTACTTTCACCAGGTTTTTATCATTCAGAAATACACGTAGGGGAATTACTGTGTAGCCTTTTTCTTTCAGCTTCGCTTGTATTTTTTTCAGCTCTCTTTTTTGCAAGAGTAATTTTCTGTCATGAACAGCGATATGGTTATTAGCTGTGCCATGTGAATATTCTGCGATATACAATCCACGCACCCATAATTCACCATCATCAAATAAGCAGAAAGCATCATTGAAACTCACTTTGCCATCACGGATCGATTTCACTTCCGTTCCCAGCAATACAATACCTGCCACATATTTATCTTCAATGTGGTAATTGTAATAAGCCTGCCTGTTGTTCATTTCTTTTGCCATGGCAGTGTGTAGGTAACATTCAGAGCGTTCTTATTTTCTGAAATGCATGGCCAGCTGAGCCAGCTTTTGTTTCAGTTGTTTTCGCTCAACGATAAAGTCGAGGAATCCATGTTCCAATAAGAACTCACTTCTTTGGAAGCCTTCAGGGAGATCTCTTTTAATGGTTTCTTTGATCACGCGTGGACCAGCAAAACCAATGAGGGCGCCGGGTTCAGCAATGTTCAAATCACCCAACATTCCAAAGCTGGCAGAGATACCACCAAATGTAGGATCGGTGAGTAATGAAATATAGGGGAGACCTGCGTCACTCAATTGAGAGAGTTTACCGCTGGTCTTGGCTAACTGCATCAGACTGAATGCACTTTCCATCATACGTGCACCACCACTTTTACTGATAACCAAGTAGGGTAGTTTGTGCTCGATACAATAGTCTACAGCGCGACTGAATTTTTCACCCATCACACTTCCTAAAGAACCGCCAATAAATTCAAAATCCATACAAGCGATCACGAAACCTTCTCCATCTACTTTACCGGTAGCTACGCGCATAGAATCTTTCAGATCTGTTTTGGCATGAATTTCATCCAGACGTTTCTGATAAGGTTTCAAATCGGTAAATCCGAGGGCATCCTTGCTTTTGATCTGGTCAAAAAGCTCTGTGTATTCGCTGTTGTCAAACAAGAACTCGTAGTAATCAGCACTACCAATTCTGTGGTGATGATTACACTTTGGACATACGTACAAATTTTCAGCCAGTTCTGTTGTGGTACAGATATAATTACATTCCGGACATTTGTTCCAGAGTCCTTCAGGTGTTTCCTTTTTATCCGCAGTAGAAGTAAGGATCCCTTTACGGATACGCTTAAACCAACGAGGTTTAGCATCATCTCCCTGTGGACCTTCTCCGGTTAAATTTGCTTCAAAATCTTCTTCACGTTCTTTTTTCATAACGGGGCAATAGATTGGGCGGCTAAGATAGGGAATTCATAGCTAATGGCTTATAGCTTATAGTCCATAGCATATAGCAGATAATCAATAATTCTTGCCACTATATGCTATGAACTATACGCTATTATGCATTTCTATTAATACAGTTCAAATCCTCAAACGCTACTTCCAGACGTTTAGCGAAGTTTTCTTCGCCTTTGCGGAGCCATACGCGAGGGTCATAGAACTTTTTATTGGGTTTGTCAGCACCTTCAGGGTTACCTAATTGGCCTTGTAAGTAGGCTTCATTCTTTTTATAGAAGTCTTTGATACCTTCCCAGAAAGCCCACTGAAGATCTGTATCAATGTTCATTTTGATGGCACCATAACCAATGGCTTCACGGATCTGGTGTTGTGGAGAACCGCTACCTCCATGGAATACAAAATAAACCGGTTTCGGTCCTGTTTTCAGTTCCTGCTCAATGAAGATCTGACTGTTGTTCAGAATTTCAGGGCGTAGTTCTACGTTACCCGGACTGTATACACCGTGTACATTACCAAAAGCAGCTGCTACGGTAAAGAGTTTACCTACTTTACTCAGTTCAGTATATGCATAAGCAACGTGCTGAGGCTGTGTATAGAGTTTATCATTTTCAATACCGCTGTTATCCACACCATCTTCTTCACCACCGGTAACACCCAATTCAATTTCAATACTCATACCGAGAGGAGCCATTCGCTTATAAAATTCTACGGATGTATGGATGTTTTCTTCGATTGGTTCTTCAGATAAATCAAGCATATGTGAACTGAATAAAGGCTGACCTTTTTCTTTGTAGAATTGTTCACCTGCATCGATCAATCCACTCACCCATGGCAACCATTTTTTAGCGGCATGGTCTGTATGCAATACAACAGGAACACCATAGTATTTTGCAACATTGTGAATATGTAAAGCGCCGGAAATACCACCGGAAATATTTCCTTGTAGTGCATCATTCGGCATCCCTTTTCCGGCAACGAACTGAGCACCACCATTTGAAAATTGTATGATCACCGGAGAATTTACTTTAGCTGCTGTTTCCAATGTTGCGTTGATGGTATTGGTACCAATGGTATTCACAGCAGGTAATGCAAATTGATTGTCTTTTGCATCATTATACAATGCTTCTAATTCTTCACCGAATAATACCCCGGCTCTGTACTTTTTCATGGTTGGTTTATTTTAGATGTGAATTGTGAATGGTGAATGGTCAATAATAAATAGTAAGATATTCACAATTGACCATTCACCATTCACATCTATGGTCTTAAATCGGCGGCAAGATACTTTACAATCCGCAAACGTTTGTTAGCTTTTTGGGGTTGTGGATGAACTGTTGATTGTATTCCATAAACCGCAGAAATAGGCAGGTGAGTGCTGTAATCTGCTACCATACCAACTGAACATTTCTCCATCTGTAAGTAGGATAGTTGTTTCAGGAAGATGAGTTTGTAATTCAGCGATATGTTTTTCTTTAAAAGGGTAGGGTTCCGATGATAACAATATGATTTCTGGCGCCAATGATTTTATTTGTTCAATGCTGATACTGGGATAGCGTGTTTCGTGGGCGACAACATTCTCAAGTTTGCAATGGAGCATCATGTCGTGGATAAAAGTATCTCCGCCAACAGACATGTAGGGGTCTTTCCAGATCAGGTATAAACAAGTCTTAGCGGATTGATGATCTAATTGCTTTGAAAGCTTTGTAAACCCTGCTTTAATATTCGCAATGATCTCTTCAGCTTTTGTTAATCTATTGGTGAGGTCGCCTATCTCTTGAATCATATTCAAGGCATCTTCCAAGGTGCTGATATCTGTTGTGTGAATTGGTGCGATGGATGATAATGCTTCCACCTGTTCTTTTACGTTCTCTTCTTTGTTGGCGATAATAAGGGTAGGGGATAGTGCTTCTACACGATCGAACTTTACATCTTTTGTACCTCCGATTCTGGTCTTATTCCTAAACCAGTGTTCAGGGTGAATGCAGAATTTGGTGATGCCAATGACCTCTTCTTCCAATCCCAAATCATACAGCAGCTCTGTTTGTGAAGGGACGAGGGAGATGATGCGTTTTAGGTTAGCGCCTATTTCTTTTTGTACAGACATTATTGCTTTATATCATTTCTTTTTTGTCTTTGATTGAATCCTCAGTAACATTTTTTTTATCCATGCGATTTTAGAGTTTAGGCATGTAAGAACATATTGAATGTCAAAGCTAGATTCAGTAATCAAAAGTAAAATGTAAATCGAACAGTAATGAGAAATCTTCTAATGTTAGTTGCTTTTTTTATAGGATTTTCCAGTGTATTTGGTCAGCAAAACCTACCCATTAAAGGAGTGGTGAATGATTCTTCTAATAAACCTATACAATACGCAACTGTTGGCATTTATAAGAATAAGGATGGGAAACCATTAAGCGTTACTTATACAGATGAAAAAGGAAGTTTTACACTGAATTACTCATTTTCCGGTGAACATTGGTTGATGATAAGTCATGGCGGGTATGAAAACTATTGGCTAAATCTGTCTGCAGAAAAGGATCTTTCATCTTTACAAATTCAATTAAAAAACTCTGTAAGTGAACTGCAAGGCGTAACTGTAAAAAGTACTAGGAGACTAGTTACAATGCGGGAAGATGGGATCAGTTATAATGTTGAAAATGATCCAATGGCCAATTCCGATAAGGCCTTGGATCTATTACGGAAAACACCCATGGTGAGTGTAGATGGAGATGGGAGTGTGACGGTGAACGGACAAACAAGTTTTCGGGTTTTGGTGAATGGACGAGAGACAGCTCAATTTGCGAGAAATGTAACTGAGGCATTGAAGAGTTTTCCGGGTAGTATCATTAAGCGAATCGATATCATTACAAATCCATCCGCAAAGTATGATGCAGAAGGAGTGGGTGGGATCATTAATATTATTACTAAGAAAAATGTTGTGGGATATAATGCTACTGTAAGTGCATGGACAAATTTTTTCAATCCATTTGATTGGAGTTCTAACGTATCGCCCGGAGGTAACGCTACATTGAATATGAAGAAAGGAAAAGTAGGAATTGTGGCTGGCTTAGTGTATGATGGGAACAAAAATCTTACTAACAGAATAACCGAATCTATTCAGGCATTAATACCCTCTACTTTCTCCAAAAGAACTGGTGAAGGGATCTCTACCAGTAATACCTATTCTCCGGAAGGTAATTTGGAGTTGAGTTACGAGATAGATTCATTGAATACAATTAGTATATATGGAACATTTGACAGAACCAGAAATGAAGACCAAAACAAAAAGGATTTTGAACTTATTGGCACATCAGCGGCGTCTTCTATCATGAGCACTTTCGAAGATGCGCAAACTCGTCGGTCAATTGATTGGAGCTCTGGCTTTGATTATATTAAAAAATTTAAAAGCAACCCTTTAAAAGAATTTAGTATCAAATTATTGGGTGTTTTTGGAGAAGCCAATCTGGATAATACAAGTGAGCAAATCAATAGTAGCGGTAACAATCGGTTTGTACTGAATGACAATTATTCAAACGATAGACAATACACAATACAAACAGATTATATTCTTCCCGGTAAAAACTCAAGTACTTTGGAGATTGGGGCAAAAGCAATATTGAGAAAAGCAATATCTGATTATGAGAGTTATATAAAAACAGTGGCTACTGACCCCTATGTAGTCAATCCTGTAAACTCCGATAACTTTCGATATGATCAGAATGTTTATAGCACTTATGTTAGTAAAAGGTTTCGTCTCGGGAAGTTTAATTTCAGAACAGGGTTACGTATGGAGCATACAGTGATTGATGGAAATTTCATTCGTTCCAATACAATTGTGGAGCAGTCTTACACAAAAGTGCTACCCAACCTATTAATTAGTACACGGTTGAAAAATGGACAGCAAATAACATTCAGTTATAGTCAACGTATAAACAGACCTTATGTCCGTTTACTGAATCCATTTATTAATAACATTGATTCTCTAAATGTGACTACCGGAAATCCTGATCTTGATCCACAGCTAACACATGTATTTAATTCGCAGTTCAGTATTAATGGGAAAAGACTTTTTACAACCTTTAGTATTGGATATAGCTTTAGTAATTCAAACATTATTCATGGATATATTTTTAATAAAACCACTGGAGTTACAGCATGGAAACCTCAAAATGGGGGGAGAAACAGATTTGTATTTCTTAATGTAAGCTTAAATGCAAATCCGATAGACCCACTTAGAATGAATCTTAATGGAAATGTATCTTATCAAAACATTAGTAGTCCGAGTTTAGGTGGACAATCTAACAAAGGATTTTCGGGCCAATTAAATATGAATGGTTCCTATACTGTTGGGAAGAAAATATCCCTAACCTGGTTCTCGGGTTATTATTTTCCTGTTCTCTTGCTTCAAGGAAGTGTAAATGCATATTACAGTTATGGATTTGGCGGCAGATATGCTTTCGTAAAGGATAAATTATTTGCCAATATTAGCCTTAACAACTTATTCAATAAAAATGGAGAGTTTGTTCGCGTGAGAAGTTTTTCAGATCAAAACTTTATGTCTGAGAATAAAACGTTTAACCGTTTCAGAGGCATTACTTTTTCCTTGACTTGGAACTTTGGTAAATTGAGTGAAGGGGTGTCTAAGAAGAAAGGGGTGAGTAATACTGATTTGCTATAGAGTATAGCGAGCTGCTAACTATTTATAAATGTAAAAGCCCTGAATGTAATTGTTCAGGGCTTTTTATTCAATTCTCTTACTTCGCCAAACTCTGTATCACATCATACTTCGTGATGATATGGAAATCTCCTTTCTCATCCTTCGCTAACACGGCACCATTTTCTTTATTGATCAGTGTACCGATCTTTTCAACCGGCGTGAGGAAATCCACAACAGGGTAGGGATGTTCTATCACGCTTGCAACAGATGCATCTTTCAATTCCGGATTGCTGAATATTTTTTGGAATAGTCCACCTTCACTCAATGAACCTTTGAGTTCACCGTCTTTTAAAACAGGGATCTGTTCAATATCATATTTCTT
>JBDKEH010000078.1:0-2695 GCA_039795345.1 Bacteroidota bacterium | reverse complement strand
CTCTCGACCTTGTAATTACTCAGTAGCGATTGCTATTGTAACACGTTTTATCCAATAAAATATTTACCTCATGAAACTCACAATCACCACACTTCTGCTATTAATCTCCACAATCTCCTTCTCCCAAATCCCATCCTATGTCCCATCAAATGGCCTCGTCGGATGGTGGCCTTTCAATGGCAATGCCAATGATGAAAGTGGAAACGGGAATAATGGGACGGTGAATGGAGCGTCTTTAACTGCAGATCGTTTTGGAGTAGCTGATAAAGCGTATAGTTTTGATGGGTTGAATGATTATATAGAAGTATTAAATTGTACCCCTCAGTTCAATAATTCATCACAAACCTTATCATTATGGATGAAATTTAATACACAGTACAACTTCAGTTCCTTAGCCCTTATCAAGAACGGCACATCTTATCTTAATGGTTTTAACTTTTTTATTGACCAAAATAATAGTGTATACGGTAATGACAATTACTTGGTAGGAATTTTACTCGGAAATGGTAATACAGTAAACTTTATATCAAATCAAACAGAATTAGGACAATGGGCTAATTTGGTTGCTACTTATGATGGTGCTAACATAAAAATATATTTTAACGGCATTTTAAAGGGAATAGCATCATATTCAGGAAGTTTAAATTGCCCTAATAATAATCTTGTATTTGGACAATGGGATAATCTAACTCCTCCAAATTCTTATAACAGGAACCTCGACGACATCGGCATCTGGAATAGAGCATTAACCGAATGTGAAATCAAGGATTTATATTATGCGCAGTTGGGTTATTCGACGGTTGATGCCGGAGCAGATCAGACTATCTGTAGAGGTGATATGGTGACGCTTCAAGGTACGGGTGGAAGTTCTTTAGCTTGGGATAATGGTGTTATTGATGGAGTGCCATTTGAGCCAGCGCAGAGTGGGGCTTATGTTTTGACTGGTGCTGACTCTTTGGGTTGTATCGGGACAGACACTGTTCAGGTAACTGTTTTGGAAAATGCTTCAAGCACGATCAATCAGACCGCGATTGATTCTTATACTCTAAATGGCCAGACCTATACCCAGAGTGGAACTTATACGCAAGTAGTTCCTGCTGCAAATGGCTGCGACAGCGTCATCACCCTAAATCTTGAGCTAGATTTTACAGGCATCCAATCCCACACCAACACATCCCTTCAACTTTATCCAAATCCTGTGAAGGACATCATGGCTTTGGTCGGTTTGAAAGAGGATGCGGTTTCTTTTGCGGTGTATAGCGTAGTTGGAAAATTAATCAAGAGTGGTCAGACCTCAGGGGAAATACAGTTGGAAGACCTTAAGAAAGGAAACTACATTCTAAAAATTGAAAATGAAGCGCTTCCGTTTGTGAAGCTTTAAAATTTGTATTCCAAATCATTGAACCCTTCTTTGCTTTCTCTGAATAAATTTTATTGGATAGGGATGTGATGTGATGATCACCTCACCAACAAAATGGATCGTTGGCCATTAGCGTGAAGCTTGTTCAGTTTGCGGGCCGGTACTTTGATGCTTTTCATTAATTCTTTTGTTAATAGCGTTTTACCTTCTGCTTGAGGCGAAGGAGTTTGCTTTATAGAAGAACGATGATTGGCTGCGGTATCCATAGGACAAAATTAATCAAAAAAATTTTCAGAGCAACAAACTTACTAGTTGTCAGATAAATACAATTCAGTAATACTACTTAGTGGCGTTCATTATTTAACAGCTTTTGTATGTTACAAAACCAATAATTCCTCCAAAATGCGTTTACAAGAACAGATTTCTTCTTCAGAAAGAGAGGCCATTTTTTTAATGATTCTGGATTTATCTATGCAACGGAGTTGTTCTAGCGCGAGCCAGCCTTGCGGTTTAATAGAGGTGGTGCGTACGCGACTTGGGTAAGGTTTGGAGGTGCTAGTGATGGGAGCAATGATAATTGTTTGCAGGTTACGATTCAATTCGTTTGGTGAAAGAATGGCACAAGGCCTGGTCTTTTTTATTTCACGCCCAATGGTAGGATCTAAATTCACCATTACGATGTCGTATTGTTGCGGTTTCATTCTTCAAAAGTTTCATCTGAGAAAATGTCGTCAATGAGTAGGCGGTCATCGCCATTGGCATGCATGAGCGCAAATGCTTCATCCCAGCCTTCTCTTATTTTTCTGACAGGCTTGAGAATAATGTGTTGATCTTGAAGTATAAGTTCCATTTCTTCCTGAATTTTGTATTTTTCTAAAATAACTTTTGGGAGTCTCAATCCTTTTGAGTTTCCTATTTGAATAATTGGAATTCGCATATAATAGTAATTACAAAGTAATTACAAAAGTATGGAAAATTCCTGATTCAAAAGTATCGGGTAGAAATGAAATACAATTCAGTAGAAATACTGATTTTAACTTACCTCGCCACAATCAACAACAAAACTCCGGCAAAAGCAAGACCCAATGCGCGGCGGATGATGAAGATGCGGCGGTTGATTAATGAGGTGTCGAAGTTCTCGTATTCTTCGAAGTCATCCATCTCGTAATCGTTTGTGGCAAGTTCGGCGGCTTGTGCGTCGTAGCTAGGGTTTTTGAGTTCGATAAGTAGGTTGCCGTCTTTCTTATCGTAGATTTCTAGGGTTGATATATCGAGTTTATCTTCTAAAAAAAGATTTGCCAGACATCCTGGAACTGAAATAGATTTGTAGTTGGT
>JBDKEH010000046.1:0-21578 GCA_039795345.1 Bacteroidota bacterium | reverse complement strand
ATTTTATCCGCCAGCAAAGCAAGCAATACGATCGGCAGATAGATATAGCTGCTGAACATTACTCTTCTGGCTGCTTTTACGTCCATGTCTTTATATAACCTAATACTTTGTACTACCATGAATAAGTTGGCAGCAATCAGTATCCACATACTTGTTTCACCTGTCAATCCAAAGTAGTAGGGCAAAATGCCTACGGGTATCATCAATACCGAATACATTACTGCTTGTAAGGCGGTGAATTTGGTGGGCCCCAGATCTGAAGGCAATAGTTTGAAACCTGCCTTACTGTAATCACTGTGTGCTACCCAGGCTATGGCCCAGAAATGTGGGAACTGCCAGAGAAATTGTATCCCGAATAGGATCCATCCACCGGCACTAAAATCATCATTTCCTGCTACCCATCCGATCAAACAAGGTAATGCACCTGGAAACGCCCCTACCAATACAGCTATCGAATTGATTTTCTTTAGCGGTGTATAGATATAGGCATAGAGAAACAAACTGAATGCAGACAATAATGCGGAAGACAAATTGAAAAAGTACCACATCATTGCAACGCCCAACAAACCTGCAATCAAAGCAAACAAGTAAGCTTCTTGTTGTTTCATTCTGCCATTTGCAACAGGTCGTTTTCCTGTTCGCTTCATCATGGCATCTGTATCTTTTTCTACAGCCTGATTAATAGCGTTAGCACTTCCTGTCACCAACATACCTGCAATAAAAAGAACTACGATCATACCCAGATCATACTCCACTACTTTAGGAGCAAGCAGATAACAGACCACACAGGAAAAAACCACCGTAAAGCTCAGCGTGAACTTGATGAGCTGAAAGTAGTCTTTCACTTTGGCCGCCATTGAAAACGAAGCGGAATCTGTTGTATCTGCTGTCATGTATCTTAAGGGTATCTTGTAAAAAGCAATATCAATTTCCTACACTACCATCTTCCTCTTACTGATATCCATGCTTTGAATCTTAAAAACAATGCTCCCGATGTTCGGGAGCATTGTCAATATAGGTACCTGCCATTTTAAACGATGCAGGTGACTGATCTGTTAATGATGACTTTCATCTGCTCCCACCGGTGTCGTCTGTGCAATGAATTCTTTGCCATCCTTACCGTAGTCATAAGCCCAACGATGTACTTCAGGAATTTCTCCCACCCAGTTACCATGACCCGGCTTAATAGGTGTAGTCCATTCCAAAGTAGTAGCACCCCATGGATTCAGTGTTGTCACTTTTCTTCCTTTGAAAATAGAATAGAAGAAGTTGAACAAGAACAATAACTGTACAGCGAATACAATCATTGCTACTGTACTGATGAATCTGTTCAGCTCAGCAAATTGCTTGAAGCTTTCCCAGATGCTGTAATCGTAATAACGACGTGGCATACCTGCAAGACCTTCATAGTGCATTGGCCAGAAGATCAGATAAGCACCTGCAATAGTTACCCAGAAGTGGATATAACCCATTGTGTTATTGAGGTAACGACCATACATTTTAGGGAACCAGTGGTAGATACCTGCGAACATACCGAACATAGAAGCTACACCCATTACAATGTGGAAGTGTGCAATTACGAAATAAGTATCGTGCAGGTGGATATCCAATGCTGAGTTACCTAACCAGATACCTGTTAAACCACCGGAGATGAATAAGCTTACAAATCCGATCGCGAACATCATACCTGGAGTGAAGCGAATATTACCTCTCCACAATGTTGTCAACCAGTTAAACACTTTAATAGCAGATGGTACAGCGATCAACAATGTCAAGAGAACGAAGATGGAACCTAAGAAAGGATTCAATCCTGTTACGAACATATGGTGTGCCCATACCAAGAATGCTAGGATAGCGATTGCGAACAATGATCCGATCATCGCCATGTAACCGAAGATCGGTTTACGAGAGTTCACTGAAAGGATTTCTGATACCATACCCATGGCAGGTAACAGGATAATGTATACTTCAGGGTGTCCTAAGAACCAGAACAAGTGCTGGTAAAGAATAGCGCTACCGCCTTCATTTGGCAATGCACCTACACCGTTGATGAAAATATCTGACAGATAGAAGCTGGTTCCGAAGTTTCTGTCGAAGATCAACAGAATAAAACCAGAGAATAATACTGGGAAAGACAATACACCCAACACCGCAGTGAAGAATAATGCCCAAATGGTCAGTGGCATACGTGTCATGCTCATACCTTTTGTACGCATATTCAATACCGTTGCGATATAGTTCAAGCCACCCAATAAAGATGATACAACGAACAACGCCATTGAGATCAACCACATATCCATACCGATCTTAGAACCCGGTGATGCGTCACCCAAAGCACTTAACGGAGGATAAGCTGTCCAACCACCGCTGAATGGACCTGTCTCTATAAACATAGAAGACAACATCACAATACTAGCTGCAAAGAAGAACCAGTAGCTCAGCATATTCATGAAAGGAGATGCCATATCACGTGCACCTACTTGCAAAGGAATTAGGAAGTTAGCGAAAGTACCGCTCAAGCCGGCAGTCAATACGAAGAATACCAATACGGTACCGTGTGTTGTAACCAAAGCATAGTAAGCTTCCGGAGTGATACGACCACCTTTGGCCCATTTACCCAGGATATCTTCTAACCAAGGGAAAGTAGCATCAGGATAACCCAGCTGCAAACGGAAGAGAACACTCATCAAACCACCCAGTACAGCCCAAACCATACCGGTGATCAAAAACTGTTTAGCGATCATTTTATGATCCTGACTAAACACATACTTCGTGATGAAAGTCTCATGATGGTGATGCTCATGATGATGATCGCCATGACCCTCGTGTGTGGTCACTGCTCCATGTGCATGCACTACTGCTTCGTTACTCATAATCTTCTTTTAAAAATTTCTATCAATGATAACAACCGATTGCTATTACGGTTGAACAATGTTTTACAATTTGGCTACTGCTTTCTTAGCTGCTTCAACAGGCTTCGCAGAAGCTGTCTTTACGCTGTCTGTAGCCGGCTTTGGAGCAGCTGGATCTTTCTCAGGGAACTGCTGTACATAGTATGGTTTTTGTTTTACCATCCATGCATCATACTCTTCTTGTTCTACTACTTCAATCACACCTTTCATTGAGTAGTGACCATTACCACACATCTGATCACAACTGATCTCATATTGGAAATTAGGATTGTTGGTCATCTCTTTCATTTCCTTAGTCGTATACTTCGGTGTGAACCACATCGTAGTAGGAATACCTGGAACAGCATCCATCTTCATACGGAAATGAGACAGACCTACGTCATGTATCACATCTCTTGAACCGATGATCAATTTAACCGGCTTACCTTTTACGAGGTACATGGTTTGTTCCATTACCACATCATCGTGCGCCAATTCATCTTCCCAGATCAAACCTAAACTGTTAGATGCATTGTCAATATTCTTGTAATATTTTTTACCGAAAGAACCATCTTTACCTGGGTAACGATAGATCCAACCGAATTGCTTTCCTGTTACTTCTACTACCATTGCATTTTGAGGAGGCTCTCCTGTAAAGAGGAACCAGTTACGCAAACCGATCACAACCAATACTGTCAATGCAATCGCAGGAATAACTGTCCAGATGATCTCTAGTTTATTGTTGTGAGGGAAGAAGAATACTTTACGAGTGTCACTTTCCTGGTATTTATAAGCAAACCAGAAAAGAATGATTTGTGTGATAATGAACACAATACCGGTAACAGCCAATGTAACCCATAACATGGAGTCTACACGTGCACCTTCTACACTGGCAGCATCCTGAACCAATAAGGTCTTGCCATAGTACAGTTCATTACAATACCAAACACCGATCAGACCCAATACCAGAAAACCGATCATCAGGAATCCATTGATCTTATTGTTCTGCTTACGGCTAACTTCTTCTCCTTTCAGTACTGAAACATATTCACTTGCTTTCGCGATCTGGAAGATCACCACGAAGATCAGTACGATTACGGCTGTTGTTAAAAACATTGTCATAATGCTATCAGTATTTATTCAATTTGATCCGCCTAGGCGGGCAAATTTTTAAATTTTCAAATTTCAAATTCCTACTACACTTGGTGAATCACACTCTCTTTCAGGAAAGGATGATATTTCGGAACCAATGGTTTTTTGGTCAACGCTTTTCCTACACCCAAGATCATCATACCCACAAACAAGCTCAGAATTCCAAAGTCCAACCAACCTAAAGTCACATGTTCTTTAGACAAACTACCCATCACCATTTGGTAGAAATCGATCCAATGTCCAAAGATGATTAATACTGCCATAAAAGTTACAAGTGTGTAATTTCTCTTCGCTGAGCGTTTCATCAGGATCAACAAAGGACATAAGAAGTTGATGATGAGGTTCAAGAAGAAGATTCCTTTATATGGACCTTGTACTCTGTGTTTGAAGTAAACTGTTTCTTCAGTAATGTTTGCATACCAGATCAGCATGTACTGAGAGAACCATAAGTAAGTCCAAAAAATAGAGAATGCAAACATGAACTTACCAATATCATGCAGGTGTTCTTGAGAAGTTAATTCGAGGTATCCTTTGTTCTTCAGGTAAATCACCCAAAGCGCTACCAATGACATACCAGATACAAATGAACTTGCAAAAGTATACCAGCTATACATGGTAGAATACCAGTGTGCATCAATACTCATCATCCATAACCAAGGAACGGTAGAACCTACTGTTAATGCAAACCATACAGTGAACAATGCAGCACGAACTGTATTTCTCCAGATAAAGCTTGCGCCTTTTTCTGCATCCATTGGAGCTTCATCTGCTTCACTGCTTAACTGACGCATTCTCCATCCTAAGATGCTCCAGAGACCGATGGTCAATGTAGTCCAAACGATGAAGAATACAGGATTCAAAAATCCTGCTTTTCCTTTCAGGATCGGATCATTGGCTACTGCTTCGCTATCTAACCAATGATAGATATGGTGCTTATGCCCAACAACAACATAGATCAAAACTGCAAACGTGATGGCACCGAAAATAGGCACCATGGTAGAAATCGCTTCCGGAATACGACGGAATGACTGCTGCCATCCACCCATCGCCATGGTAGTAACGCAGATAAAGAACATACTCGCATTACAAACCAGTGTCCAGAAAATGGTATTGTACATCAGTGTGCCCCAGAAAATGGTTTGCTCATGTTCATCAGAACTGAAACCTTTGATCACAAGTCCGGCGATCAGCGCTACAAGACCTACACCTATAAGGGCGTAAGACCATGTTTTCATTTTTCCGGGTATCTCAAATTGCGTTTTGATAGATGCCATTTTTATTCTTTTAATCATTCTTCCGGATTACAATCCGGAGCTATTTGAAATCAATTTTTATTTCGCAGCAGTTGTTGTTGATGCAGCTGCTTTTGCTTCTTGTTGTTTGTTCTTGATGTACTTGATCACCATCCAGCGTTGCTTACGGCTTAACTGAGATGCATAAGAACCCATCATGTTCTTTCCATAAGCTACTGAGTAGAACATTTGTCCATCAGGCATTGCTTCATATTTCGCATCTCCTACCAGGGTAGCAGGTTTTGCTGCATATGGACCATTACCGTCTTTATACAATGGACCGTTACCATCTAGTTTATTACCATGGCAAATACCACAGTTGATCTGATACAAACGCTCAGCTTCGATGGTCTCGACTTCACTCATAGCTTCAATCGGATTAGGAACTGCTCTTGATGCATAATAATTAGTAGTATCACCCGGAGCATCTTTAGCGATATGGAAAGGCAATTCAGCACCTCTTGGCATAGTGCCTTCAACAGGCATTGCTGTGTAATGAATTCCTTTCTCAGTCAGATTGCTATAATCTGCATAAGACTCGTAGGCACGGCTATAAGCCATATCAGGCATATAAATGGTACCCGGCGTACGCTTAACATCACTACAAGCTACAATGGTAGTTGCAGTGGCAGCAAGAGCTATGATCAGTAATTTCTTCATCTTCTTTCTTATTCAAAAATTAAGCAGCAACGATTTCTTTGTTTTCAAACGGCATTTCGTCTTTGTCGTAACGACCTAACCACCAACCATCTTCAGCGATCTGAACATCTGTTTCAACCGCACCATTACTGGTAAGGAATGCTTTCAGATCATCGGTATTGGTTTTATCGGTACACTCGATCACCATTACAAACAGATCATCTGTTGCACGGGGATGGAAATGATGTTTCTTCACAAAAGGAGCCAGCTGACACAGGTAGCAGAAAGTCAGTACCATACCTACCGCCGCAAACAATACGGTCAACTCAAACATGATAGGAACCCATGCAGGTAATGCAAAGTGAGGTTTACCACCAATATTCAAAGGCCAGTCGCGGGTAAAGATCCAGCTGATACAGCTCAAAGCTGTTGTTGTACCTGTGATACCATAGATGAAACCTGCAGTATGCAAACTGGTCTCTCTTAATCCCAGCGCATGATCCAGTCCATGTACCGCAAACGGTGTGTATACATCATGGATCTTGTAACCTGACGTGCGAACTTTCTTCACCGCAGGAAACAATACTGCTTCATCATCAAAACAGCCTACTACGAATTTCTTTTTTGCCATTTTTATTGCTTTTAGCTTTTAGCTGCTAGCCGCTAGCTTTTATTTCTTGCCTATTTTACTAGGCCTTTATAAAATTCTTTTGTGTCAATTCTCACTACTCACTCTTAGTGATGAGCTTGTTCATGTACAAACTCTTCCAATTTCTGCTCTTCAATATTGCCCATCTTATTTTTATATCCTTCACCGGTAGTTTTCAATACATACTTGATCTCTGCGATCGCAATTACCGGGAAGTATTTCGCGAAGAGGAAGAAGCAGGTAAAGAACAATCCGAATGTACCGGCATAGAAACCAATCTCCCAGATAGTTGGGCTATAGTATACTGACCAGCTTGATGGTAAGTAGTCACGGTACAATGAAGTAACGATGATCACAAAACGCTCAAACCACATACCGATGTTTACGATGATACTCATGAAGAAGGTCACAAACAGATTTCTTCTCATTTTGCGGAACCAGAAGATCTGTGGACTCAATACGTTACATGCCATCATGCCCCAATAGCTCCATCCATAAGGACTGAACAAGTAAGCACGGCTATACCAGAATGTGTAACCTTCATATTTGTTTTGGCTGTACCAACCCATGAATAACTCAGTAAGGTAGGCAACACCCACAATAGAACCTGTTAATACGATCACCTTGTTCATCGCTTCGATGTGACCCATGGTGATATAGTCTTCCATTCCGAATACTTTACGAACGATCACCATCAATGTTTGTACCATCGCAAATCCGGAGAAGATCGCACCCGCAACGAAGTATGGCGGGAAGATCGTGGTATGCCAACCCGGAATTACTGAGGTAGCGAAGTCAAAGGATACGATCGTGTGTACTGACAATACCAGTGGTGTACTCAAACCGGCCAATACCAATGAGAGACTCTCATGACGCTGCCAGTGTTTGGTAGAACCTGTCCAACCGAAAGATGCAATACCATACAAACGCTTACGCAGTTTTGTGAAGGCGCGATCACGAACAGTTGCAAAGTCAGGGATCAAACCGGAATACCAGAATAAAAGAGATACAGTAAAGTAAGTAGAGATCGCAAATACGTCCCACAACAATGGTGAGTTAAAGTTCACCCACAAAGGACCACGTGTGTTTGGATAAGGGAGTACGAAGAACGCCATCCATACACGACCCATGTGGAAGATCGGGAACTGACCCGCACACATTACGGCGAAGATGGTCATCGCTTCTGCAGCACGGTTCACACCTGTTCTCCAACCCTGGCGGAATAACAATAAGATCGCTGAGATCAGTGTACCTGCGTGACCGATACCTACCCACCATACGAAGTTGGTGATATCCCAACCCCATCCAATGGTCTTATTCAGGTTCCACTGTCCAATACCGTAAGTCACCTCACGATAAACGCTGTATACACCAAACAACAAAAGGGCTACAGAGATATAAAAACCAATGTACCATAATCTGGTAGGCTTGGCTTCAATAGGCTTAACGATGTCTTCTGTTACCTGATGGTAAGTTTTGTCACCGTACACCAACGGTTCTCTAAGCTGTGATTCGTACTTTAAATGCATCTGGTCTTATTTTGGTCCATGGATCAGTATTAGTGGTCCATAGTTATTTTAGATCTTTTGTCAATGGTGAATTGTGAATGGTGAAAAATTGACAATTCACAATTCACCATTCACTCTTATGCGTGTTCTGCTTCTTTTTTAGTTTCATGCTTTCCTTCACCATGAGCCGATTCTGTGTTACGCACTTTCGCTAAGTAAGTAACACCCGGTAATACGTGCAGCTGCTCTAATACATAGAACTGACGATTCGGATTCTCGGTTCTCACCATCGTGATGGCGCTATGCTTATCATTTGCATTACCAAAAGTGATCGCGTTGGTTGGACATGCCTGCTGACATGCAACTTTGATATCGCTGTCTACCAATGGTCTGCTTTCTTTCTTCGCTTTCAACTTGCTCTCTTGTAAACGCTGTACGCAGAATGAACATTTTTCGATCACGCCACGTGAACGTACGGTTACATCCGGGTTCAGTACCATACGGGTAAGATCATCATTCATGTTCAATACCACATCGTTTACAATACCTTCTTGGTTGTTACCGAAGCTATCTGATCCAGTGTAGTCTGACCAGTTAAAGCGACGTACTTTATATGGACAGTTGTTCGCGCAATATCTGGTACCGATACAACGGTTATAAGTCATTTGGTTGATACCTTCTGAACTGTGGTTGGTAGCTGCTACCGGACAAACGTTCTCACATGGAGCATTATCACAGTGCTGACACATCAGCGGCTGGAATACTACATTTGGATTATCCATATCACCGCTGTAATAACGGTCGATACGTAACCAATGCATTTCATGTCCGCGTAATACCTCAGGCTTACCTACTACAGAAACGTTGTTCTCAGCATTACAAGCCACCACACAAGCACCACAACCGGTACAAGTATTTAAGTCTACGCTCATACCCCATTTGATACCCGGTCTGTCATAAACAGGATAAATGGTACCCTGACTTTCGAACTTCTCCAATCCACCCCAAGGCTTCAATTCATGATCACGCTCTTCGCGGATTTCTGTTGGATGTTTCTTATAGTCAGCCAGTGTCAATTCTTTCATTACCTCGGTACGATTACCTTGTGTGGTATCGTAACGATTGTGTGTTTGCGTCAATGCAACCGGATATTTTTCACCAGTTACAGTGATTTCAACACTGCTATTGCTAAAGCTTACTACACCATTGCTGATGCTTGCCAGTGGGAATGCATTTTGTCCAACACCTGCAGCTGCTTTACCAATATTATTGCTACGGCCATATCCTACAGCGATACCGATGGTATCAGGATGTGTACCAGGGATGATCAATACAGGCAGTGAAATTTCTTTGCCATTGGCAACTACTTTCACCACTTTCTTTGGAGGATTCACTTCATAAGCATCCGCTTGTCCGCCATTGTTCAAATCGATATCCAAAATAGTTCTCGCCAATGCAGGAGAAACAATTACGTAGTTATCCCAAGTAGCACGTGTTACAGGATCCGGTAACTCTTGTAACCATGGGTTAGAAGCACCTTGTCCGGCACCGATACCTACTTTTTCATACAACACTAATTCATACTTACCACCTTTCTTACCTGATGTAGCAGCGGCAACTGCAGCACTTACAGCAGCTCCATTGAAAGAGCCGGGCTTAGTAGCTGATTCACCTAAACTAATCACACCATCTTGCAATGCTTTATCCCAACCGGTTTGTCCGCCCAGTTTAGCACTCCAGAAATTCTTTAGGTAAGCGAGATAATCAGCTGTATTTCCACTCCACTTCAGCAGACTATCTTGCCACTGACGTGTTTTGAATAAAGGATAAATAGTAGGTTGGATAAACGAAAAATGACCGGTTTTTGCTTCTGCATCACCCCAGCTTTCTAGGTAGTGATGATCAGGTACTACGAACTTGCACAGTTCAGCAGTTTCATCCATTTTAGAAGCGAAAGAAACAGTAGTTCTTACTTTTTTCAATCCGGTTTTGAATTTCTCAGCATCGAACCAAGTGTAAGCAGGGTTTGCACCATACACCAATAAAGTATTTACAATTCCTGCATTCATGTCTTCCACCAATCTCACAAAATCAGCATCCACACCTGCACGCTGGTGATTCAGTACACCCCAATTGATGGTAGTTCCACCGGCACCAATCGCGTTGTTGATCGCATTTACAATGATCTGCACATTCACATCATTGCTTCCTGCTACCACCAATGCAGCACCTTTATTTTCATTCAGCGCTTTTGCAGCTTTTTCAATACCGGCTTTCAGTTTTGCATCACTGATTCCTGTTACACCCTGACCATTTACTGCACTTAACAAAGCAGCAGCGATAGCGCCAGTTTCAGATGGACGGTGTAAATATTTTTCATCGGCATTAGAACCGGTCAGAGAAGCTACAGATTCAAAATGAATGTGCTTGCTCATGCTTGGGTTCTTCTCGTCGATCTTTTTGCCGGTAGCATATTGTTTAGAGAATTCAACAGGACTCAACCAAGTACCGAGGAAGTCAGCACCCAGACTCACGATCGCTTTTGCATTCTCAAAATGATAAGAAGGAATACCTCGAACACCATAAGTAGCTTCATTGGCTTGCAACATGGCACTGTAAGAAACAGCATCATAAGTTACGTGGCGGCTACCCGGGTTCTTAGCAAGGAATTCAGCAATGATCGCTTTAGTTGATGGAGAAGTGATAGTGCTGGTCAAAATCACCACATTGCCACCTACTGCACCGGCTAATGCTTTATCAATGGCTTCGAACGTTACCTCTTTACCATCGATGGTAGGGAAACGTAAACGAGCAGTATCATAAAGGTCTAACACAGAAGCCTGAACACGGGCAGAAGTACCACCTTTAGTGATCGGGCTCAGATCATTACCTTCGATTTTAATAGGACGACCATCACGCACTTTCGCTAAAACGCTTACTACATCACCATCCTGAACATACGTGGTTGCATAGTAATTAGAGATACCAGGAACGATATCTTCGGGCTTATTAGCAAAAGGAATGGCTTTCTTTACGGGCATTTCACAACTTGCAGCTACGGCAGCAGCAGCAGTACTAAAACCCAGGTACTTCAGAAAGTCTCTGCGCGGAGCAGCTGTTTCCAGGAAACTCTTGCTTTCATCACCTACAAAAGGCAATTCTTCCTTGAATTCGTCTTTTACTTCTTTATTGTAAGCCTCAGACTGATTCAGCTCTCCAAAACTTTGCCAGTACTTTTTTTCCATTGTATTAGTTTGAAAATTTGTCCCGCCTCAGGCGGGATGAAAATTCGAATGATCGTTATCCTCTCATCCTAATTTTCTTTCGGTACAATATCTAAATCTTAATTCTAATTGAGTTCTATTCTGCCTTACACAGAACGATTAATAGTGACATTTCTGACATTCAGTACCACCGATCGCTTCTACAGTAACACCCTTGGTGCTATCCATTTTTCCGCTCTTCAGATCCTGATGGTATTTCTCATAAATGCTATAGAAACCATTGTCTTTAAACTGAACTTGTGTTTCGCGGTGACAGTTGATACACCAGCCCATGCTCAAATCGCTGAACTGCTTTACTTCACCCATTTTTTGGATCTCACCATGACAGGTCTGACATTCAACTTTACCCGCTTTTACGTGCTGAGAGTGGTTGAAATAAACGTGATCAGGCAGGTTGTGGATACGAACCCACTCAATTGGTTTTGCTTTTGAAGGATCCCAAGGCTTTCCGGGTTCAAAACCAGCGTATTTGTATAATTTTTGAATTTCTGCAGTACCATTGATCTCTTCGCCATCTTCAGTGTACATTTTTTCACCATTGTACTCATTGATAGACATGTGACAGTTCATACAAACATTCACAGAAGGAATGGTAGCCTGTTTGCCCTGATATACACCGGTATGACAATACTGACAATTGATCTGATTGATACCTGCGTGTACTTTATGCGAATAATAAATAGGTTGTTCAGGCTGATAATCTTTACTACGACCCAATGCCATGGCACCTTTTGAAGTCAGGTAGCCACCCACTACGAACAAGATCACTGTGATCATAGCGATATAGCTCTTGTTTCTCCAGAAAGGAACCGGCTCAATCGGACTGTGTCCTTCACGCTCGTCTGCCAATTTCTTCAGATTCGCGTTCACTTGCAACAAAATCAGGGCTACAACAGCCAAAATCAGGGTGAGGATACCAAATAATAAGGTATTATCACTTTCAGCAGCGGCAGCGGCATTCGGATCAGCAGCTCCACCGGCAGCACCAGCAGCTCCAGGAGCAGGAACTGAGTTAATATATGTGATGATTGCACCAATTTCCTCATCAGTCAGATTAGGGAACTGATTCATCGCTGTTTTATTCCACTGATTGTACAGGTCATTCGCGTACTTATCACCTGTTTTCAGGAAAGCGGCACTATTCCTGATCCACGCATACAAATTAGCCTTATTGGGCCAACGATCTTCCACACCAGCCAATGCCGGACCTGTGGATGGCTTATGTACCTGGTGACAGGATGCACAGTTTGTAGTAAAAAGAGCTTTACCATCTTGCGCAGAAACTATATTCACTGTTGAAAAACCCAAGAAAAGGAGTGCACTGAGCAGGCAAATCTTGGCTATGTGTCTAAAAGATATCATATACACAAACGTGGTTCTTGGTGTGGAAAAATATCCGTGAACGGCTGCAAAAATATGACAGGATGCTGACAAAAACCAAACCTTGTAGAATTTTTTTTATCCTTATCTGGCTTGTGTTTCAGCGAATTCGTGCAAGTACGACATGATGAATGTCATGCTTTTGGTGCAAATATTTGAAATGCCACTGAAGACACAGAAGAACACTGAAGAAGAAAATATTTCTGTGCCCTTCTGTGCTTTCAGTGGCAAAAAAAACTAAAACTGAAAGTTTCCTCCCCTTTTTATCGCATTTTTGGCACATGTTTCGTCGCTTGAAAGAAAAATGGAAGCTCACATGGACAGGTTTCATCCTCGTTTTCACCACATTTGCCCTCGGAGGAAGCCTTTGTGGTTATGCAGGAAAAAAGTTGATGGTCTTCACCTCTCTTGAAAAAGGACCATTATATTATATGGTTTACATTGTTATGGTCACGATCATTTGGCCTATATGTGTATTGACGGTAAGTATTCCTATGGGACAATTCCCTTTCTTCAAAAACTATCTGGCCAAGATGTGGAAGAGGATCTCGGGGCGGAGGGGAAGTGAAAAGGGAGAAGTGAAAGGTGAAACGGAAGTCCATAGACCATGGACCATGGACCACGGACAAAATCCAAATCCGACATCTGACATCAAACGCATCGCCATTTTCGCATCAGGGGCGGGTAGTAATGCGGCCAAGATCATTGAACACCTGAAAGATCATCCCAACATTCAGGTCGCACTTATTGTATGCAATAAACCGGGTGCAGGCGTAATTCAAATAGCATCATCACATCAGATCCCTGTATTGATGATCGAAAAAGAAAAGTTCTTTCGCGGTAACGCCTACGTAGACGAAATCAAACATCGCGAGCATATTGACTTTATCGTATTGGCTGGGTTTTTATGGAAAGTACCTACAGCACTCATTCATGCATATCCTAATAAGATCATTAATATACATCCCGCACTATTACCCAAATATGGTGGCAAAGGAATGTATGGAATGTATGTACATCAGGCTGTGATCGAAGCAGGCGAAAAAGAAAGTGGAATCACTATACATTATGTGAACGAACATTTTGATGAAGGCGAATCTATCTTTCAAGCCAAATGTATCGTTACACCAGAAGATACTCCTGAAACATTGGCGCAAAAGATCCATCAATTAGAACATGAACATTTTCCAAAAATTGTAGAACAACTGCTACAATAGCCTTCTGTATTTTTCAATGCGTTCAGTGGCAATCATTAATCATAAAAAAATACCACTGCAAACAGACAAGTACACAGAAAGAAGTTGCAGTTACCAAATATTCTTCCGAATTTTAAGCAACAACAGGTCTTACCATCGCTAGGCTTTTTCCAATCGCTACCGTGTTTTGAAACAGGATTCAATCAACAAAACCAATCGATATGGAAACAGGAACTTCACCGTACCAATACACCATGGCCACACGTGGCATTCTGGGTGGATTATTTGTAGGTATCGGCACTACCGTCATCAATCTTGCTTTTGATCTGATCTACCGTAAAATAACCGGTTATGAATTTGCGGAGTGGGTCAACATCAACTCTATCATTTACTTTACCATCCCTACTTTAGTCGCTGCGGGTATTGTATATGCTGCCATGGTTGAATACCTGAAAAAAGGAGCCATACTCTACACAATACTTTGTATCTGCTTGGTTACGATAGTAGCCTTTATCCCTCTTGGTCCTAACATGATGCCAACCGGTGAACCATTACCATCGAGTGCACGTGGGCTCACTATGGGTATTGAAATCATCACAGGTATTGCCGGCTGTTTTGCACTTCCCTATTTTGCGAAGCATCCGGATGTTTGGGGGTGAGAAAACAAAAAATAAGAAACATGAAATGAGAAATAAGGAATGAGAAAGTGAAGAACCTGTGTCTTACTTTCTCATTCCTTATTTCATGTTTCTTATTTCCTATTTCTACAGCTCTACTCTTCTCATCTCATCCGTTGCAGTTTTCTGCTTAGCTGCTTTGCCGGTTTTTCCGAAACGATATGAGAAGGAAACAGTGAATACGCGACTGTCTCTGCGTAGAATAAAGTATTCATCTGCATTCAAAAAATCAGTCATCCCTTCCATCCAAAAAGTACGGAAGATATCTCTGATAGAGCAGCGTAGTGTGCCGCTGTTTTTCATCACCGGCATCGATAATCCGGCGTTTAATTGTCCGAATGGGTATAATAATTCCTGCAAATCATTTCTGGATCGACCCGTATAGGTTCCTGATAATTCACCGGTAATTTTTTTACTGATGCGAAACTGATTGTTCATATTGATCGTCAACTGTGAAATATCAGAGCGATAATTATTCCATACATAACCGATCAATTTTTTATACGTATAGATCGCTTCTGTATTCAGTGACCACCATCTGGCAGGCTTTGTAGTGAGCATGCTTGAGAAAGTGAAGTTGTGCATCCTTCCCACATTCCCTTGTGTATACACCAATGAACCATCCGGATCTGTTAGAAACAACTGTGAGAAATAATCACGGATCAGTGAATAAGAAATAGTAGTGTGAAGAAGTTGCTTATACTGATGCGACAATTCAAAGTTCCAAGTAAACTGCGGTCTGAAAAAAGGATTTCCTCTTTCCAAAGTGTACTTATTGATGATGTTCACAAACGGATTCAATCGCTGAAAAGAAGGGCGATCAATACGTCTACCAACAGACAATGAAAATGTATGGATAGAGTCTGCTTCGTAAGTAATAAAACCGGACGGGAATAATCCGTTATAGTTTCTGCTAAAAGAAGAATCTTTCACCACCACATTCCCTAACTGATTGGCATCATAAGAAGTGTATTCATAACGCAAACCGGCTTGTAAAGTGAGCCTTTTGAATTTTTGCTCATACATCCCATACGCTGCATGGATCTTTTCTGAATACAAAAAATGATTGCTCATGCCATAATTAGGCTGCCATGGTGCATTGTTGACACTCATGCTATAGGCAGCATCATTATCTGTATCGATCTTAGAAGTTTTTACACCTGCGTCTAACTTAGACTGCTTACTTAGATCAGCAGAATAGTTAGCAGTCATAGATACAATATTGATCAATGAGGGAATGAAACCCTGGGTGGATTCCGTATACCCCATACTACCGGTTCTATCACTGCGAAACAATTGTTCATTACTTAGATCATACTTAGCAGCATCTACATCAATATTTAACTGTGTTGTTTTAGAAAGTTTATGTCTACTTCCTATACCAATGGTTCCGGTAGTAAACTTATTCTCTGAGTTAGCTACTGTTGAAACTGAGGAATCAATTACACCCTGAGGTGTTAACCAATCTGCTGTTGCCGTATTTCTTCCTTTACGATTGATCAATGAACCGGAGAATGAAAAAACAAAACTGAGTTTATCAGTTGCAGCATATTCAGTTCCATAGCGCACAGTATGATTCAATGCTTTATTATTGAACACAGTGGGCTGCTCCAAAATGGCAGTAGGATTACCGGCTACATCAAAATAGGTTCTTAGTGCATAGATATCTGTTTTGGTCTTGGAATAATTAAATCCATAAGAGAAATAATGGCTCCATTTATTATAGCGATAGTTCAACAACAAAGATGGATTGGTTCTTGGAAACCATCCTAAAGCTGCAGCCAGTGTTATGTTGCCATTGAAGCCAATCTGCTTACTTCTTTTTGTTTTGATATTGATGATCCCTGAGTTACCGGCCGCATCATATTTTGCAGATGGATTTGTGATCAGTTCAATTTTGTCTACTTGCGAGGTGTTCATGGAGTTGAGTAAATTGATCAGATCAGCCCCTTGTAGGTAAGTAGGTTTATCATCGATCAAGACCAGTACACCGGATTTATTACGCAAGCTGATGCCATTGTTACGATCGATCATTACACCCGGTGATTTCTCCAATAACTCAACCACAGTTGTTCCACTATTGGTAGGTGATGCATCAGGGTTTACGATGAGTTTGCCTTGTTCTCTTTGAATAAAAGGTTTGGTAGATTGAACAACCACTTGTGCTAATTCAGAAACACTGACTTTTAATTGCACTTCCAGATAGACATCCGTTTTCTCCACTACTACTTTAGGAATTGTTTGCTCTATATAACCCGTAAACGAAGCTTTGATCTCATAACTACCGGAAGTCATCTTATCCAACAAAGCTTCTCCATTCTTTTTGCTGATCACAGATCGAATACTCTTTCCTTTATCTATCAACTCTACAACAGCTCCTTCAATCGGTAACTGTTTTTCATCTGCTACTTTTATAATGATTTGATATTGCTGTGCATAGAGTGTGGTCGACAATACACACAAGAATCCCAATAAGACAAATATTCTTTTCTTCATAGTGGGTTGAATAGGCTACAAATATCTATTCAAAGTAGATAAATATATCTCAGAAGGTAGACAACGGTACTGATAAGAGGATATACGGCTGATGTCCCGTCTTTTTTGCGTCAGGGATGAAAAAGGGCGAGGCGGTTTTTTACATTTCGTGAATGGTGAATGGTCAATTGTGAATGATCGATTATTTGATCGATAATAGGTATCTATTCACAATTGACAATTGACCATTCACATGCTATTTCTTACACGTATTCACCCCCACCAACGTATACAGTGGACAAAAACTAATCACAGAAGTCGCTAAAAAGATACCGCCAAGTACAACCAGTACTGTACCCCAAGTACCAGCCACAGTTCCGGTGAAGTATAAGCCGGCGAAAACGATCGCCAACAGTACACGAATGATTCTGTCAGTGTTACCCATGTTCGGTTTCATATAGAAGTGTTTGGTTAACGAGATTGAAAAAATCGCACGATTAGCCATACCAGTGTCACACATATCACACAAACCAAAGCCAACCGCAACCATTTTGATTTCATGCTACAAGGTACTCATTAGACGGGCATTATTTTATGATAATTGTCATGTGGGGAGTGAAAAGTGAAAGGTCAAAAGTGAAAAATGTTTCCTTATGATAGACCATGGTCGATGGTCCATAGTCCATAGGCATTAGCATGCAATCTCATTTTCATCTTTCACTTTTCACGTTTCTCCCCTCCCCACCGATTAATGCCTCACAATTCCCTACTTCGATTTATATTCGAACCTATTCCAATCACTAACTATTTGCTTACCATGAAAAAGATCTTACTGGGTTGTATTGCATTGAGTATTGCAACCTGCATCATTGCACAACGTCCAACAGGACCTACTACCGGAACTCCTCCAGCAACCCCCACAACTGGTGCTGCTGATCCTAAGTTGGCATCTTTTAATATTCCATTCAACCCCGATGCCACGGTTACATCAGAGCATGAAGCTACCATCAAAGGTGTTAAGGTTCCCTATAAAGCAACAGTAGGCACCATGCCTGTTTGGGATAGGGATGGTAAAATTGAAGCAGGAGTTTTCTTTACTTATTATGAAAGAACCGATGTAAAAGATAAATCAACTCGTCCATTACTAATTTCTTTCAATGGCGGACCCGGCACCGCTGCATTATGGATGCAGATCGGTTATACAGGGCCACGTATTTTGAATATTGATGATGAAGGATATCCTATTCAGCCCTATGGTATGAAAGACAATCCGCATTCTGTTTTAGATGTATGTGATATTGTATATGTAGATCCTGTGAACACAGGCTTCTCTCGTCCAATCAGCAAAGACATCCCTACCACAAGGTTTTTTGGTGTTCGTGCTGATGTACAATACCTCGCTGAGTGGATCAACACTTTTGTTACACGCATGAACAGATGGGCTTCACCCAAATACCTGATCGGTGAAAGCTATGGTACCACACGTGTTTCAGGATTGGCACTCGAATTACAGAATGCACATTGGATGTTCCTGAATGGCGTCATCTTGGTTTCTCCAACTACATTGGGTATTGAAAGAAGTCCGAGAGAAGCCGCTGCATTACGTTTACCTTATTATGCAGCAACTGCTTGGTACCACAAAAAGTTACCTGCCGACCTGCAGAAAAAAGACCTGACAGATATGTTGCCCGAGGTAGAAGCATTCACCATGAATGAATTAATTCCTGCCATTAACAAAGGATGGTTATTGGGTGATGCGAAGAGAAAAGAGATCGCAGCAAAAATGGCACGCTATTCGGGTATCAATGAAAAAGTGATCTTACAAAACAACCTTGACGTTGCTACCAATTTATTCTGGAAAGAGTTATTACGTGAAGAAGGTTTTACGGTTGGACGTCTCGACTCGCGCTACAAAGGCATCGATAAAAAAGATGCAGGTGAAGCTCCTGATTACAATTCCGAATTATTATCATGGGAACATTCTTTCACACCTGCTATCAATATGTACTTACGTGAAGAACTGAAATACAAAACCGATCAGCGCTACTATGTATTCGGACCGGTAAATCCATGGGATCGCACCAACGACAGAACAGGAGACAACCTCCGCACTGCGATGGCAGAAAATCCTTTCTTGCATGTACTTGTACAGTCAGGCTACTATGATGGTGCTTGTGATTACTTCAATGCTCAATACAACTTATGGCAAATGGATCCGAGTGGACGTTTGAAAGATCGTATGAGTTGGGAAGGCTACCGCAGCGGACACATGATGTACCTGCGTAAAGAAGATTTGGAGAAGAGTAATAATAACTTGAGAAACTTTATTAAAAGAACCATTGCAAAGCCTGGGACACCGGCGAAATATTAATTAAGTGAAAAGTGAAAGGTCAAAAGTGAAAGGGATATAACTCTTTTCACTTTTGACCTTTCACTTTTCACATTTCATGCCTCTCCATATACACCACTCCCGGCAAAGGATTCTCATAATACGCATTGATCACTTTAAAGCCGTATTGCTCATACAGTTTGATAGCAGGTTGAAGTCTTTCCAAGGTATCAAGACGCATGGATGTGTATTGCAATTCATGAGAAGCTTCTAACAATTGTTCTACCAATGCTCTACCAATGCCATACTTTCTAAATGCAGGTTTTACATAGAGACGTTTCATCTCACATACACCTTCTTCTTTCAAAGCTTGCAAAGCAATACATCCTGCAGGTGATTCATTCCAATAAGCTACAAACAAAGCACCTTTTGGCGGACCATATTTCTTCATCGGGTCTTTGACCTCAGCATCAAAACTTTGGAAACATAAATTTTCCTGCAGTTCATCCGCATACTCCAAAAAAAGCTGCCGCACAGTTTCCAATGCGGCAGAATCGGGTGATATTTTTTGAATGCGAAGCATTTTGAAGTTTGATTTTTTGATCTTTGAATTTTTGATCTATTTCGGTTTCTTGAATCAAGAAATCACAGATCAAAAAATCAAAGATTATCCCGGTACCCTTGAAATATATTTCTCCACTTCCTTGATCTGATCCACTACTTGTTTGGTAGTAGGCTTACAGGCTTTGGCTTTACGGAAGAAATCTTTGGCGGCGCGGAATTCTCTTTTGTTCATGAAGATCTGGCACATGGTCAAGTAAGCAACAGCTTCACTTTCTTTATCAGGAATACCAGCACGAATGGCGGCACGGATATAACTTTCACCTTGTTTCAGATCACCACGCTGCATGGCCATCATACCCAATTGTAGTTTATTGGCGCCTTCTGCTTCAGGCATAGGAGAACCCAGGTCTGTACTTTTCTTCAAATGTTTTTCGGCAGAGTCAAAATCCTGCTTCATCATGGCAAGGTTGCCCTTGATGGTGTAGTAAGTAGAACGAACAGGCTTGTACAATAAATTCGGAAACCAGATCGAATTCAGAATTCTTTCCACTTCTTCAATATTGCCCGATTCCATCGGCTCTTGGATCAAACGCAAAGGACCAATGAAAAAATGGCTCAATAACCCAATCAAAGCAATGAAATAGATCGGAAATGTAGGCCAGAAGCCTGTACCCGTCATATTCAAAGCCACCCCACCCGCAATCAAAACCAAGCTAAGCCAGAAGCGGTATTTAATGATAATATTGTAGAACTTCATAATAAGATTTGAGAAGGGCAAATATAGGAAGAGTGAATGGTGAATGGTGAATTGTGAATGAGAAATTACCAATAGAACCTTCCCCATTGACCATTCACCATTCACAATTCACTCCCTCGCATCATTCACCTCAATCCAATACCCATCCGGATCTCGGAACCAGATTTGCTGAACGCCGTCCACTCTTTTGGTGATGGCTCCCTGATTACCGCTGACATCTTCAAAGACAATATTGTTCTTTTTAAGTCGATCAACAAATAGTTTCATATCACTCACACTAAAACAAGTGTGTTGGTTTTTGTAATATTCTTTCACCTCTGTAGCACCCAGAATAATATGCAAGGCCATTTTCGGTCCAATGCGAAACCATTTGTGGCGACCCATGCGAAACGGTTCCGGAATGGTATCTAAACCTATCACATGCTCATAAAAAAAAGCAGCTTTCTGCAAGTCTTTCACATAGATAGCCGTGTGATTCAATTGAACAGTAATTTTTACTTCTTGTGCATCTGTCTTTGCTGTAATTCCAAGTAGCAATAAGAATAAAATAAGTATACGCATGTTGAGAGGTTAAGATTTTAAAAGTACATAAAACTCAACAGCCATAACCCGAAACCACTATTTTTGCGATGGTAGAATTTGAACATTGATTTTTGGATATTTCTTGTTTCTTATTTCTTATTCCATATTTCTCTGTTTCTTATTTCTCCCGGTCCCGTAGTTCAATGGATAGAATAGAAGTTTCCTAAACTTTAGATACAGGTTCGATTCCTGTCGGGACTACT
>JBDKEH010000035.1:0-6685 GCA_039795345.1 Bacteroidota bacterium | reverse complement strand
TATCTACAAAGGATTGAAAGTTGTATTCAGTCCCGAAAGAGCTGACCAGAGTCGTATCATTGAAACAGAAAAAGCTTATCCTAAAAAATCCATCATCGGTACCATCAGTTATATGCCGGCTATTTTTGGATGTGTTGCAGCTAGTGTGGTGATAAGAGACCTTTATGGGGATGGTAGATCGTAGATGTTAGATGTATGATGTCAGATATCAGATGTCAGATCGCAGATGTCTGATGTCTGATTTGAGAAGTAATTATCTATTTCTATGTATGCTATTGCAAAATCTAATACCACACATCTGACATCTGCGATCTGACATTATACATCAATACAGGATTGCTTTTTGCACCATTTCTTTCCATCCTCTCGCATTCGTCTGTTTGGTGATGGCTGTAATGAAAGTGGCAAAAGGGAGATCAAATAATTGTTCACTATTGGATATGCCGGTTAATTTATCTAAATGATTTTTTCCGGATGGATTGACATTTGTTGGGTACACATCCCAATTAAATTGTTCCGGATGCAAGGTTTTGATCAGTTTGATACAGATCATTCCGGTTAATACCGGTCGAAAACTGATCCTGTCATGTACTTCCAAACGAACACCCTTACAAAGCTGATCTTTGAATTTGCTATGCTCGGGTGTAAATGTTATGGCATGTGCACTGAATTCACCTCCGGAAATATCATTCAACATAGCTGCAACTCTTTCAGCATGTAACCATGGTGCTCCGATAGCGGTAAAACTATGAGCTGTGCCTCTTCCCGCAGAAAGATTAGTGGCTTCCAACAAACATAAACCCGGATACAATAACATCGATTCAAATGATTGAATGGCCGGTGATGTGGGAACAAATGGAAGTTTCCAATCCGGTTGAAATTGCTCTCTGTTCCATCCTTTACAACGGATCACATCGATCTTAACCGCTATCTTTTTTGCTTCATTGAAATACAATGCCAGCTCACCCAACGTTAAACTATGTCTGATAGGCATTTCCCATCTTCCAATAAAAGAACTATTCACTTCATCTAAAAAAGGACCTTCAGCCAATTCCAAAATTCCGGATATAGGGTTGGGACGATCCAATACGATCAATGGTTTTTGAAACTTAGCAGCAACTTCCATCACATGTGTAAGTGTCCACAGGTATGTGTAAAAGCGACTTCCAACATCCGGCACATCAAACAATAAAACATCGATCTCGTTTACATGTGATACTTCCGGGGCTAATCTTTCACCATACAAACTGATCACGGGTAAACCGGTAAGCAGATCTGTTGCATCATTCATGGCATGTCCATCAGCACCTTGTACATCCAATCCATGTTCCGGAGAAAACAGTGTAGTGATATTGAAGCCATTGTCCAGTAAAGCTTTTCTGGAAGCAATCCCTTCACTTGTTCGTGCAGCTTCATTGGTGATCATGCCAATACGCATCTGTTTCCAGGAAGGATGTTGTTGAAGGATTTGATCTATTCCGAATTGTAGCATAGAAAATTCAAAAGTAAAAAGTCAAAAGTGAATTGTGAATTGTCAATTGTGAATGGTGAAAGAAAATTGACAATTGACAATTGACAATTCACACCTCTCTCTCAAATCCCATTTCATCTTTCATTTCTTCCACAATATTAAAGATGATGGGGCATCGGCCGTAGTGCATGAGGGTGGTGAATAGTCTTTTGGAAAATCCGGGCAAGTGCATGGCCGGGAATTCCCTACATCCTTCAAAGCGATGTTCATATACATTGCAGCGATTGGCTTCCAGAAAAGTACAAGGAATTGCATTCATCAACATCATACCATTGCTTCCTTTTTCAAGATAAGTATCATCAAAAGAAGCTCTGGATACTTGAAGATGAGAAGAAAGGCTGTCAGCTTCTGCTTCTGATACATTGATCATCAAACTGCGGCAACAATTGCCACATAAGGTGCAATCAATTTTTTGTTCGATATCCTTATTGAGTCTATGAACTACCGCATCTATCCGGTCAGACGAATTGGCTTTCACCTGATGGGCAAATCGATCGTTCTCCTCGAGTCGCTCAGCGGCAAGAACAGCGATCTGTTGCAGATCCCGAATGGGTTGTTTTTGAAGGGTGTTGATGCGGTAAAGGTAGTCAGAAGGGGCTAAAAATGCTAAAATCAACATTTTTTAATGTTTTATCCACATGAAAATGGCATTTGTAGAAAAGAAAAATTGTGTCAGGTGTACAGGTGGTTAGATTTGCGGGTTGGAGGGGTGCTAATGTGTGGAAGTAAGTGTATTAAAATGAAGATTTATGGCAGAACAGAAGAACATGAATGAGTACAATGAAGAATCGATACGGTCCTTAGACTGGCGTGAGCATATTCGGCTGAGACCGGGGATGTATATCGGTAAGCTGGGTGATGGATCGGCAACAGATGATGGTATCTACGTACTGATCAAAGAAGTGATCGATAACTGTATCGATGAACATACCATGGGTTTTGGTAAGCAAGTAGAGATCACCATCGAAGGAAAACAAGTGAGTATCCGTGATTATGGTCGAGGTATTCCTTTGGGTAAAGTGGTAGATGTGGTCAGCAAGATCAATACCGGTGCGAAATATGATAGCAAGGCCTTCCAAAAAAGTGTGGGTCTGAATGGTGTGGGTACCAAAGCTGTGAATGCACTAAGTCAGTATTTCAAAGTCACTTCTCATCGTGACGGAAAAGAAAAAACAGCTGAATTTGAAAGAGGCGTACTCGTAAAAGATCATAAGGAACAAAAGACAGACGAATCCAACGGAACATTGGTTTCTTTTATTCCTGATGAAACCGTTTTCCGCAATTTCCATTTCATACATGAGTACTTAGATAGTCAACTTTGGAACTATTGCTACCTCAATGCTGGTCTATCCATACATTTCAATGGCAAAAAATATGTCAGTAAGAATGGATTATTGGATTTATTAGAACGCAAGACCAATGCTGATGAACTGCGCTATCCCATCATTCACTTAAAAGGTGATGATATCGAAGTAGCGATCTCTCATAACAATGATTATGGGGAAGATATTTTCTCTTTTGTGAATGGACAGTATACCACGCAAGGTGGGACTCACCAACAAGCATTCAGAGAAGCCTATATCAAGGTCATCCGAGATTTTTATAAGAAAGATTATGATGCTGCCGATATTCGGGGTAGTATCGTCGCCGCCATTTCTGTACGTGTACAAGAGCCCGTGTTTGAGAGCCAGACCAAAACCAAATTAGGTTCGCAGAATGTATCAGAAGGTGGTCCATCCATGAAGAAATTTGTGGAGGAGTTTTTGGCAAAAGAATTGGACAACTATTTGCATAGAAATCCAACTGTCGCTGAAGCATTACGCAAAAGAATTGAGCAAAGCGAACGTGAGCGAAAGGAACTGGCGGGGATTAAAAAACTGGCCAATGAGAGGGCTAAGAAAGCCAATCTGCACAATAAGAAGTTGAGAGATTGTCGTGTTCATTTGAATGATGATCTTCCGGCAAAAAATAAAGAAGAGTTTATTGCCTTACAAAAGAACTCAACCATTTTTATCACTGAGGGTGATAGTGCTAGTGGAAGTATCACCAAATCTAGAAACGTAGATACACAGGCAGTATTTAGTTTGCGTGGTAAGCCATTGAATGCATTTGGACTTACCAAAAAAGTGGTCTATGAAAATGAGGAGTTCAACTTGCTGCAACATGCTTTGAATATTGAAGATGGCATGGAAGGATTGCGTTACAACAACATTGTCATTGCAACCGATGCCGATGTAGATGGTATGCACATTCGTTTGTTGATGATGACCTTTTTCTTGCAGTTCTTTCCGGATCTGGTGAAACGTGGACATGTATATATCCTTGAAACACCTCTTTTCCGCGTTAGAAACAAACAGGAAACCATTTATTGTTATGATGAGTCTGAGAAACAGACTGCCATTCAAAAATTAGGAGGTAAGCCTGAGATTACACGATTCAAAGGATTGGGTGAAATTTCCCCGGAAGAATTTGGAAGATTTATTGGAGCAGAAATGCGTGTACAACCGGTGATATTGGAACAAGGTGATCATATTCAGCAATTGCTTGAATATTATATGGGCAAGAATACCATGGAAAGACAGGATTTTATTATCAATAACTTAAAAGTAGAATTGGATCTGGAAGTAGCTGCCAATTGATCCAAACATTAAATAGTAAAAGATGATTCATATTGTTTTCGAAACTGCGAATGTAGCGGTACTGCAACAGGCCATTGAGTTAGATGAAACCATTCAGGGTTCGATCCTTGAAATCAAAGATGATTATGCAGTTGGTCCGCTGGGTAATATATATGAAACGGAAGGCTATCAGGAAAGAAGAGACTGGTGGAAGCAGTTACTGGAATACTCTCCATACACCGAACAATTAGATTTGGTGGACGATAAATTGGCTGTTCATCAATTATTAAAACAATTGGATGAAGAACCCGAGACAGAAGTGTGGATTTGGATGGCTCAAAATGCACATGATGTTTGTGGTTATTATTGGTTGATGAGTCAGCTGAAAGAATATCAAGGGAGAGTGCATGTGTTATACTTGAATAACCTGCCATTCATCAATGAAAAGGGACAAATATTCTATCCTTCTTATCTCCATGAGATTCAGCCAAAAGAATTTTTAAAAGCAAAGAGATTAGCACGACCTATTACACTCAGCGAATTTGAAGTGGATCCCGATGAGTGGAAAAAGCATTGTCAGGAATCAGCAATGGTCCGTTTTCTGGAAGGAGGTAAAAAAATTGTCGGTAAAGAAGTAAGCTTTTTTGATAAAGATATTTTAACCAACATCAATGCAGAGCCACAAAAGCTGAGTAAAATATTGACCAATACCTTGAGTAAAATGAAGGTGAAAACAGGCGATGTATTTCTGGTATGGAGAATCAGAGAACTCATTGGTGAAGGGAAATTGGAAGCTGTAGGTGATTGGAATAAATCATGGAAAGACATCAGTGTAAAAACACAAGGGGGTAAGGCTCAAGAAACAAGTAACGAGGCTGTTGGATAAGATAACTGCATTGTTACTGAATATTGTGGATTCAAAATAATTAAGAGACATGGTTGATATTATTACGATAGATAAGATTGGAGAAGATGAAAGAGGAGCTACTCATTATTTCAATACCGACAGAACGGGACAATTTATTGTTGCCTATCGAAAAATAGGTAGTATCAGTGGCAGACATTATCATAAAGGAATTGCACCCACAAAAAATCCGGAACAACTGATCTTGATGCAAGGGGAGGCAACAGTCAACTGGTTTGATACCAGAACGTCTATTGAAGGATCGCTTAAGGTAAAAGCACCGGCAAGAATACATATACAGCCATGGGCATGGCATGAAGTGATTGCCGATACAGATATTATTATTTTGGAGCTGAATGGTTTGGAAGATGCAAAAGATGATACATTCAGAATTGAGAAATAGGGTGCATATCAAACACCATTAACAAACGAAGAGAAGATGGCCAAGGAAAAACAACCAAACAGGGTTTTTGAGAATCAATCAGGTGTACAGGGACAATACCGGAACTGGTTTCTGGATTATGCTTCATATGTAATATTAGAGAGAGCTATTCCTGCGATTGAAGACGGGTTAAAGCCCGTACAGCGCAGGATACTGCATGCAATGAAAGAAATGGATGATGGTCGCTTTAATAAAGTGGCGAATATCATTGGACAAAGCATGCAATACCATCCACATGGAGATGCTAGTATTGGAGATGCTTTGGTGAATCTCGGACAAAAAGACCTGCTCATTGAAACACAGGGTAACTGGGGTGATGTACGAACAGGCGACGAGGCAGCTGCTTCACGATACATTGAAGCACGTTTATCAAAATTTGCACTCGAAGTCGCATTCAACAGTAAGACCACCCATTGGCAATTGAGTTATGATGGCAGAAAAAATGAGCCTATTACTTTGCCGATGAAGTTTCCGTTATTGTTGGCACAAGGTGCTGATGGTATTGCGGTTGGGTTATCTACCAAAATTCTTCCTCATAATTTCTGTGAACTGATTGATGCCTCAATCAAATACTTGAAAGGCAAAAAGTTTGAGATCTATCCTGATTTTCAAACCGGAGGTATGATCGATGTGGCGAATTACAATGAAGGGAAAAGAGGAGGTAAAGTACGAGTACGTGCACATATTGAAGAGTTGGATAAGAAGACTCTGGTAATTCGTGATGTGCCTTTTGGTGTGACTACCACTCAATTGATGGAGAGTATTACCAAAGCCAATGACCAGGGTAAGATCAAGATCAAAAAAGTAACCGATGTAACTGCACAGGAAGTAGAAATTCATATTGATCTGGCTGCCGGCATTTCTACAGATATCACAATCGATGCATTGTATGCTTTTACAGACTGTGAAGTTAGTATTTCACCCAATGCATGTGTAGTTGTAGATCAAAAACCACAATTCCTCGGTGTTCATGAATTATTAAAAGTCTCAGCAGAGAATACCAAGACCTTATTAAAAAGAGAATTGGAAATCAGATTGGCTGAGTTGGAAGATAAATGGCATTATACTTCTCTGGAGAAAATATTCTTTGAAGAAAAGATATACAAAGAGCTGGAGCAAAAACATGCCACTTGGGATCTGGTGATAGAAGCGATCAGCAAAGCTTTTGAGCCATTCCGGAAAAAGTTGAA
>JBDKEH010000032.1:0-12669 GCA_039795345.1 Bacteroidota bacterium | reverse complement strand
CGATATAGCGAAAAGGTTGTGCCAGTTTCCAGGAAGGGAATGTATTGGTAGCAAATCTGGAATGCACCAATCCGAATGCAGACACCACTCGTTTGTCATTCAGGTCCGGAAAATAACCACGTACTTGTGTGCTGGTGAGTTGTCCTTTGTAAACAATGGTTTTGTGAGAAAGGGATGCAAGATAAAATCCGATCTCATCTTTCTTGACCGTATTGTTGATTGTGTGTGTGGCATAATTGCGCAACACAAAAAGTTTTCTTTCAAAATCATCAGGATGGGTGATATGATCCGGGCAAGCAATGAATACTTGTTCCATGAAAGGTTCAGCAGAGAGTGCGGTTTTACCGATATCGGTTATGTTAACAGGAACTTTTCGATAACAAAGAATATCGAGTCCTAGTTTTTCAGCAGAGCGATTGAAGATGTCGCGACATTCTTCACGAAGTCTCAGCTCTTTTGGAAAAAAAATAAATCCAACGCCATATTTGCCATAAGCGGGAAGGTGTACACCTTGACGAATGCATTCATCAAAAAAGAATTCATGGGGAATTTGAATCATGATGCCGGCGCCGTCACCTGTATTGCTTTCGCATCCGCAAGCTCCGCGGTGTTCCATGTTTTCCAGCACAGTCAAAGCATCCGTAATGTGCTGGTGTGATTTACTGCCTTTGATATTTGCTACGAATCCAATGCCACAGGCATCATGTTCGAAGCTAGGGTCATACAAACCCGTGCTGTTGTTTGAAACAAGCATGTGCAACCGAATTAAAGTTCAGGAAATAGAATGGCAGGCAATCAGCAGTAAATTAATCAATAAAAGTGTAGAAATGAAAATAGTTGTTCAATAAATATGAACATTGGTTAAAAATTGTTCAATAGAATCGGAAAATCGTATTTAATTATTCAAAACAAACGTTAGTTTTTGAATAATTATTGATTGCTTTTATCTCTGTAAACAAAATAGTCTGAAGGCAATTGTAAAGAAGATAGGTCTGTTTCTTTTTTGAATAAGCCATATACGGTACTACCTGTGCCGGTCATCGATACGTATACTGCTCCATATTGATACAGCATTTCTTTGAGCTCACGAATTTTTGGATAAGCATCCATGACAGGTGTTTCAAAATCATTGATCAATCGATCTCGCCACGTAATAGGATCTTGTAAAACGATTTGCTCACAACTAACGGTGGGAGTTGCAGGTTGCAATTGTGTGAAGGCCCATCCTGTAGGAACATGAATACCCGGATTGATCAATACAAACTGATATGCTGAAAGATCTAATGCAATCGGTGTCATGATCTCACCTCTGCCTGTTGCAAAACAAGCTTGATTCAAAATAAAGAATGGACAATCACTTCCCAATTGCAAAGCATAGGAAATCAATTGATCTTTTGTCAACCCCAATTGAAAATGTTGATTCAATAAGCGTAAAGTAAAAGCGCCATCTGCACTACCACCACCCAATCCTGCACCCATCGGAATGGTTTTATGCAAGTGCATTTGGATATTGGGTAAAGAAGGGAAATCTTGTTTCAATAAACCATAGGCTTTGATACAAAGATTTTGATGCATTTCTCCTTGAACCGTTAAACCCGTTGTGTTGAAGTCAACCGGAGTATCACTGGTTCCACGAACAATTTCCAAAGCATCTCTTAATCCATGGATTGGATAAAACACTGTTTCAATATCATGATACCCATCTTCCCGCTTACGAATCACCCGAAGACCCAGATTGATTTTAGCGTTAGGGAAGAAGACCATAGGGGAGGTGTGAATGGTGAAAGGTGAATGGTGAATTGTGAATAGTGAGTAGTCAGTAGTGAATAGTATTTTCAGGTTGATTGGTAAAACTACTTGCAGCTTGTAGCTTGCAGCCACAAGCTCATAGCTCGAAGCTCGCAGCTCAAAGCTCACTTCCTCTTATTCATCTCATCTCTAATTGCAATCGCTCTGATGTAGTCTTCATGTTCTAGTACATCATTGAGTAGGGTTTGCAATTCTTCAAGACTCATATTGCTGAGGTCTTCGCGACCGCTGCCGCTTTCTTCTACGCCTACGGCTTCTGCTTTTTGTTTTTTGCCTGTTCCGCCATCTTCCATTAATATACCGGCATTCTCCAGGATATGTTCATAGGTGTAGATGGGACAACCAAAACGAACAGCCAATGCCAATGCATCACTGGTTCTGCTGTCTATTTCAACGGTATCATGTTCAGTAAAGCACACCAGTTTGGAATAGAAAATACCTTCCTGCAGATCACTGATGATGATCTCTTGTAACTCTACATTGAAAGCATTCATGAAATTTTTCATGAGATCATGGGTGAGTGGACGACTGGGTTGCATATTTTCTAATGCTACTGCAATCGCCTGAGCTTCAAAACCACCGATCACGATCGGTAATCTTCTCATTCCATTGGTTTCACCTAATACCACTGCATAAGAATGCGTTTGGGTAATACTGTGTGAAAGCGCCACAATTTCCAATTCTATCTTTTTCATAGACCCCACGAAAATAAACCAAATTAGGATAAGATGGATGGTCTATTGGCTAAACCATCATGGATAAGATCAACCCCATTGACCGGATTTGATCTTTTTATCAAACAAAAATGTTCCAAAAGGAAAAAAAGCAGCCAGAAAAGCCCAGATCAACATTTGAAATGGCCATTGCTTTTCTTCCTTGACCACATAAGCCAACCAACAATAGGCTATAAATAATAAACCATGAATCCAGCCGGTATATTTTACCGCTTCAGGGATACCTGCGAAATATTTCAATGGCATGGCAATAGCCAGTAATACCAATAAAGAAACACCTTCTGCAATGCCAACCTTACGGAATAGTGGTAATGAACTTTTCATACTGCAAAGAAACAAGGAAGGATTGAGTAATTTGCAGAAAATAACATTGAATTATGCCTTTAGTTGAATTAGCATCGATCACTCCCAAAGAAATAGTTCCGGGTTATGCAGCCCGCTTTATTCATACTGAAAACATGACCTTTTCTTATCTTGATGTAAAAGCAGGGGCTGCTTTGAAAGAACATTCACATCCACATGAGCAGGTAGCACATGTATTGGAAGGTGAGTTTGAATTGACGCTGGATGGAGAACCCATTCGTTTTAAACCCGGACAAGTGATCGTGATCCCTTCGAATGTTCGTCACTCTGGATTGGCGATCACCGATTGTAAATTGTTAGATGTTTTTTATCCCGTTCGTGAAGATTATCGTGCACTTTAAAAATGAAAGGATGAATCTGGATCTCACCAATAAAACAGCATTAGTGTGTGGCGCTTCTCAAGGACTAGGCGCTGCTGTTGCACATGAATTGGCCATGCTTGGAGCTCATGTATGGCTACTGGCGCGTAATGAAGAGAACTTGAAAGCAGTGAAACAATCATTGGATATTTCTCTCGGACAACAACATGGTTATTTTGTGGCAGACTCGGGTGATCCTGAACACATCCAACAACTGATCACAGATTTTTTGTCCAAAGGAAAAAGCATTGATATCCTCGTGAATAATACCGGTGGTCCGGCTGCAGGTCCTTTGCTCAATACTTCTTTGGAAGACATGCAAAAAGGAGTGACCGCACATTTGTTGACGGCGCATACATTGGCGCAATTGGTAGTGCCGGGTATGAAAGCAAATAAATTCGGACGAATTATCAATATCCTTTCTACTGCTGTGAAGCAACCCATTAATGGATTGGGGATTTCGAATACTGTTCGTGCAGGAGTTGCGAATTGGGCCAAGACATTGGCGAATGAGATCGGACAATATGGTATCACAGTCAATAATGTATTACCCGGTTACACCAAAACTGATCGACTCGATTATTTATTTGGAAAACAAGCATCGGATGCAGGTACCACTGTGGATGCGATTGTAGAAAAAACAATCTCCATGATTCCTGCAGGAAGATTGGGAGAGCCGGAAGAATTTGCAGCTGCTGTTGCATTCTTATGTTCACCTGCAGCAGGATATATCAATGGAATCAATTTGCCGGTGGATGGTGGGAGAGTGGGGAGTTTGTAAAGCTTTTCTTCAGTCTAGAATAATAATAAAAATTAAAAAGGATCGGCCATCACCGATCCTTTTTCTATGAATACCTTGAAAACTATTTCGCTTTCAATTTCTTGATCTCCTCCGTCAACTTCGGTACTACTTCAAACGCATCACCTACAATTCCATAATCAGCTGCTTTGAAGAATGGTGCTTCCGGATCTTTATTGATCACCACAATTACTTTACTGCGGTTCACACCGGCAAGGTGTTGAATCGCACCCGAGATACCGATGGCAATGTACAAGTTCGGTGCTACTTGAACACCTGTTTGTCCAACGTGCTCATGGTGTGGTCTCCAATGTGCATCACCTACGGGTCTACTACAAGCTGTAGCGGCACCCAGTTCTTTGGCGAGGTCTAACAGAATACCCCAGTTCTCAGGGCCTTTCAATCCACGTCCGCCACTCACAACGATCTCAGCTTCTGTCAATGGCACTTCGCCACTTACTTTATTCACAGCTGTTACTTTCACTTTTGGAGCATCTACAGCGATTGATAATTGATTGACTTCTGCAGTTCCTTCACCAGCGATGGTGGTATAACTATTTGGATTCAAAGAGATCACTTTCACTGGAGAAGAAATACTCACATTGGCAAATGCTTTTCCGGAGAAAACAGTTTTGCGCACAACAAATCCATTGCTCGTATCCGGTAATGCACAAGCACCTGCAACTAAACCCGCTTTCAGTCGAACAGCTACGCGTGCAGCGACTGCTTTACCTGTTTGGTTATGAGAGAATACAACAACGTTCGCACCTGATTGTGTGGCTGCTTCAGCGATCACTTTGGCATACACTTGCGCATCCAGTTGATTCAGTGCAGCATTGTTTACTTGGTGTACTTTTTTCACACCATATTTTCCCAATGAAGCAAGATCGTCGCTTACGCTGCCCAATACCAATGCTTCAGCAGTGGTACCCAATTGCTCCGCAACTTTAACACCATATGTCAATGCTTCAAAAGAAGCTTTCTTGATATGGCCTTCTGATTGATCTACAAATATTAAAACAGACATGGTCTTTTGTTTGATGGTTTGAAATAAGAAAGATTAGATGGCTTTGGCTTCTTCGTGCAACAGTTTCACCAGCTCAGCCACGTTATCCGGACTAACCAGTTTTACGCCGGCTTTTGCAGGAGGCATTTCAAAGCTTACGATAGAAGTCAATGCATCAGCAGCAACAGGCTCTACCACTTTCAAGGGTTTGGTACGTGCAGCCATGATACCTCTCATGTTGGGAATGCGTTGCTCAGCCACACCTTTCTGACAGCTTACCACAGCAGGCAATGCTACTTCAGCAGTTTCTTCTCCACCTTCAATTTCACGAGTTACACTTGCAGTGGTACCGCTCAATTCAAATTTGGTAGCCAGAGAGATATACGGTGCATCGATCATTTCAGCGATCATACCACCGATCGAAGAACCATTGTAATCGATGGTTTCTTTTCCGGTGAATACCAGATCATATCCATCTTTTGCAATGGCAGCGATCTGTGCTGCGATATAAGAACTATCACTGTTATCGGTATTGATTCGAATGGCTTCATCGCCACCCAATGCCAATGCTTTACGGATGATAGGCTCAGCATCTGCTCCACCTACTGTCACCAGATGTACAATCGTGGCAGGATCTTTTTCTTTCAATTCAATGGCACGTACCAATGAATACCACTCGTCATACGGATTGATGATCCACTGCACACCATTCTCATCGAATTTGGTATTGCCATCGGTAAAGGCAATTTTCGAAGTGGTGTCCGGTGTCTTGCTAACACAAACTAAAATTTTCATACGTCTATATTGTTTTGCTGAAATTCGTTTAAATAGTTGTTTATGCAACTAATTACAAATATAAGGCAGTTTTGTTTCCGGCAAAGGTTCGGATAATTTTTTTAACAGGCGAAATTTTTGAGTAGACCATGGTTAATAGTCCATAGTCCATGGTAAGAACATTTTTTTACTATAGAGTAAGATATATTAGGATGATATTTCAATAATATTCACTGCTAGGGACTATTGACCATGGACTATGGACTATCTTCGCCCTATGGACCGCATTGCACGTATACAGGCTTTTTTGGAGCAGAATCCGAAGGATAGTTTTTTACGCCATGCTTTGGCATTGGAGTATATAAAATTGGAACAATTGGGAGAAGCAAAAAAGCTGTTTTTAGCGGTATTGACCGATGATCCGGATTATGTTGGATCTTATTATCACCTCGCGAAACTGTTGGAAACCTTAGAAGAAAGAGAAGCTGCCATTGAATGGTATGAAAAAGGTATGGAAGCTGCTAAAAAAGCAGGGGATAACCATGCATTGAATGAACTCAGAGCAGCCTATGAGGATTTGATTTTTTGATCTTTGATCTTTGATTTCTTGATTTGGAAAATAAAATCAAGAAATCAAAGATCAAAAAATCAAAGATCAGCTTCCTCTCGATCCACCCGTCTTAATCGGTTTCTTGGTTACACCAACCGCTTTAGCACCTGGTTTGGCAATGAATTTAGAAGCTTGTGCTGCGTTTTTTGGTCCGCTGGCACCGGCTTTGCCGCCTTTTTTGTTATTAACAGGTAATCCCATGTTTTTTGGTTTTATTCAAATATAATGAAATGACTTTTGAAGTTTGATTTTTTGATCTGTGATTTCTTGATCTATAATTTTTTTGAATTTTTACTATTGACTTTTTAATTCTTCTCACAAATCAAGAAATCACAGATCAAGAAATCAAAGATAAAAATCCGTATTTTGACGCATCCTAAAAACAACGATATGTCTGCTACGATTGCTTATGATTATGCCAAATACAAAACACCTGTCGGTACACAACTAAATTGTAAAGGATGGATTCAGGAAGCAGCGTTGCGAATGTTACTTAATAATCTTGATCCTGCTGTGGCTGAGAGGCCTGAAGACCTGATCGTATATGGTGGGAGAGGAAAAGCGGCACGAAACATTGAAGCCCTTGATAAGATCATTGCATCACTCAAGAAATTGGAGAACGATGAAACGCTGTTGATTCAAAGCGGTAAACCTGTAGGTATTTTAAAGACTCATCCTGACGCACCTCGTGTATTATTGTCTAATTCTCAACTCGTTCCCAATTGGGCCAACTGGAAACATTTTACAGAGTTGGAACAAAAGGGATTGATGATGTATGGACAAATGACCGCAGGTTCGTGGATCTATATCGGCTCACAAGGAATTGTACAAGGTACTTATGAAACTTTTGCAGCAGTAGCCGATAAACATTTTGGAGGCTCTTTAAAAGGCACTTTGAGTGTGACAGCAGGCCTGGGTGGAATGGGTGGTGCTCAGCCTTTGGCCATTACCATGTGTGATGGTGTTGCACTTTGTGCAGAAGTAGAAGAGTGGCGCATCGATAAACGTATTGAAACACGCTACCTGGATGTGAAATTCCATGATATTGACGAGGCGATTGATCGTGCAGTGATGGCTCGTGAGAAAGGAGAGCGACTAAGTATTGGTGTATTATGCAATGCCATCGCCTTATTGCAAAGATTGATCGATAGAACAATAAAAGTAGATGTATTGACGGATCAAACTTCAGCGCATGATCCATTGATCGGTTATATTCCACATACCCTCGATAATCAAGCTGCAAATGTTTTAAGAGAGAAAGATCCTGATGCCTATATCGCATTGGCTTATGATAGTATGAAACTGCATGTTGAGTTGATGTTACAATTACAACAATCAGGTGCCATTACATTCGACTATGGCAACAATTTACGTGCACGTGCAGCTGAACATGGATTGAAAAACGCATTTGATTTTCCGGGTTTTGTTCCCGCCTATATTCGTCCACTGTTCTGTGAAGGAAAAGGGCCGTTTCGATGGGCAGCACTGAGTGGTGATCCTGCTGACATTGCTGTTACAGATGAGTTGATCATGCAAATGTTTCCTGAAAATACATCCATGTTACGTTGGATGAAGATGGCCAAAGAAAGAATCGCTTTTCAGGGATTGCCAGCCAGAATTTGTTGGTTGGGACAAGGCGAGAGAGAAAAAGCCGGATTGGCTTTCAATGAACTGGTAAGAACAGGAAAAGTAAAAGCACCGATCGTGATTGGCAGAGATCATTTGGATACAGGATCTGTTGCATCCCCCAATCGCGAAACCGAAGCGATGATGGATGGCAGTGACGCGGTTGCAGACTGGCCGATCCTGAATGCACTGGTGAATACAGCCGGTGGCGCCAGTTGGGTGAGTTTGCATCATGGTGGTGGAGTAGGAATGGGGTATAGTATTCATGCCGGTATGGTGATCGTAGCTGATGGAACGGATGCTGCGGCACAAAGATTAGCACGTGTATTAAGAAATGATCCTGGAATGGGTGTGATCAGACATGCGGATGCAGGATATGAAATCGCACAACAAACATTAGCAAAACACAACTTGGGATTATAGTTAGGAGTAACACTGATTTTCATGATCTATATGATACGTCTGGAAGATCATGAAAATTAGTGTTCTATTCATTCGGTCTGGTCAATCTAGTCGTTTCATCAACATATCATCTATTTTTTTGAAAAGATGATATGGCTTATAAGTCCGCCATTCGGGAAGATCAATTAACTCGATATAATAATTCAGTTTTTTCTTTTTGAAATCATATTGCGCTGCATCACTCATGTTCAATGCAACAGCCCATCCATTTTCGTCGCTCAGTTCTTCATACCATTCCTGATAATATTCTTTATCACTGCTATGGAAATTGAGTACATTTTCTGCGATAAGAATATATTTTACGATACCTTGTTTGTACAAAAGATCCATCACTTCACGCTTCAATTCCATGATATCATTTTCAATGGCATCATTCCATTCACCGATCAATTCTATGATGGCAAAATTCAATTCATAATCTACATAGATGATCTTCAGGTATAAAGTTTTACTCCCAAAATCATCCCACTGCGGATGGATATAATAATTGTAAACTGTTTGAGAAAATTCGAACTCACTGTATGTGCGTCCAAAAAAAGGAGAACGATTGTCTTCCTCCGAAACATAGATATGACGCCAGTTATAGAATGGTTCGATGTTGTGCATGCCGAGAAAATATGAAATAAGAAATATGAAATGAGGAATAAGCAAGTAGATTCAAATTTACTTTCTTATTCCTTATTTCTCTGTTCCTTATTCCTCTGTTTTACTGTCCTGCAGCTTCTACTGCTTTCTTCACGCTTCCGTGTTTCAGCAGAAGATCTTTGGCTACTTCGTATTCGGTGATCTTGAGTTTGTCCATCACCATTTTAACACCTCTGTCAACCAGTTTTACGTTACTGAGTTGCATGTTTACCATCTTATTGTCTTCTACTCGTCCGAGTTGTATCATAACCGAAGTAGAGATCATATTCAATACCAACTTCTGTGCGGTACCACTTTTCATACGTGTACTTCCCGTAACGAATTCAGGACCTACCACCACTTCCACAGGAAAATCTGCCTCTCTTGAAACTGGAGTATTCGGATTACAACTGATGCTGCCCGTGATAATACCTCTTTTGCGACATTCCTTCAATGCACTGATCACATAAGGTGTTGTGCCACTGGCTGCCAATCCCACCACTACATCTTTATCACTGATGAAATGTTTTTGCAGATCGGCCCATCCTTGTTCGGTGCTGTCTTCTGCAAATTCAACGGCTTGTGTAATGGCTTTATCGCCACCGGCAATCAATCCGATTACTAAGCCATAAGGAACACCAAAACTGGGCGGACACTCACTTGCATCTACAATACCCAATCTGCCACTGGTGCCGGCACCGATATAGAATAGTCGGCCACCTGCGAGCATTTTATCAGAAATGGCTGCTACTAATTTTTCGATCTGCGGAATGGCTTTTTCCACAGCATGTGGTACCATTTTATCTTCATTGTTGATGTTCATCAACAATTCTTGAATCGACATTTTCTCGAGATGTCTGTATGTAGAAGCTTGTTCGGTAACTTTAATAAACTCAGCCATAATTCTTTTTTAGCGATGATATTCAATAAGGCCCTGCATCGGGGCTTTCAATACCCTTCCCAGTTCCAGTTCATAGGTGTCACAAAGTTCTTTTAATACATCTTTGAAACCAAATGCAATACTTCCTACAAAATGGATCGGATGCGTCCAGCTTTCTCTGTATTTGTATAAATGTGTGAAGAAAAAGTCATTTAATCCATCTTCAATGATATTCTCAATCATATAATGCCCCCGATTCTCAGCAAGAAAAATGGCATAGGAGGCGAGGTATCTATTGGCCAATGGTTTTTTATAGACGTTTTCAAGGATCTCCATCGGGGTTACCATAAAACGTTTTTCAAATCTTGCTTTCAGTTCTTCATCATACGTATTGTACAAATAATATTGGACTACTTTTTTGCCTAAATAAGCACCACTTCCTTCGTCGCCAAGAATATATCCTAAGCCCGGACTATTCTTCACCATTTTCTTCCCATTGTAAAAACAGGAATTAGCACCTGTGCCTAAAATACAGGCAATGCCTTTTGATTTGCCACATAATGCCCTTGCCGCGGCTAACAGGTCATTTTGTACTTCTGTTTTTGCCTTGGGGAATAATTTCTTGAAAACAGACTTGACGATTTTAATGTTATTAGGATTGCCCAATCCGGTTCCGTAGAAATAGATCTCCTGAACTGTGATTTTTTTCAGTTTAGGAAGTAATTCCTTCTCTAACAGACTGATGATCTGAGGTCCGGATAAGAAATAGGGGCTGATCCCTTGAGTGTAAATCGTTTTTTTCTTTTTTCCGTTCTCCAATACACACCATTCACATTTGGTGGCACCACTATCGGCGATTAATCTTACAGGCATAATCAAATTTTGAAGACGGATAATGTCAACAAGCCACGAAGTACGAAAATTTTAATGAAAATGCCACCTGTTTTGTGGAATGTTTCAATACTAATAACTGTTAGCCGTTTATCATGAACAACATCACTATTTAGGCCTGAATTTCAGATATTTGCCCCATGGGAAATAATAAAGTAAAGGTTTGGTTGCCCTTGATGTTCTCCGTTGTGATGGTTTTGGGTATGGTCATTGGGTATCAGCTAAGAGATAAAACACAGGGTAGTCGATTCCTGACGATCAATAAGAGAAGCGCTTTACAGGAGTTGGTTGATCTGATCAGAAATAAATATGTGGATCCGGTAAAAGTAGACAGTATTACACAGGTGACTGCCGATGAGTTGCTTTCACGTCTTGATCCTCATTCGGTTTATATCCCTGCCAAAGATCTGATGGAGGTGAATGAAGAATTGATGGGAAATTTTCAAGGTATTGGCGTTGAGTTTCAGTTATTGAATGATACCGTACATGTGATGAACGTGATGAAGGGCGGTCCTTCAGAGAAAGCAGGTATTCAAGTAGGAGATCGTTTGATCAAAGTAGATGATAGCATTGTGATCGCCGGAAAAAAGATCAAACCGGATGATGTGCGTGCGATTTTACGTGGACCTGCTGAATCAAAAGTGATGGTGAGCTTACTGCGCGGTAAGGAAGAAAAGAAAGTAACCATTCAAAGAGGTGTGATCCCTGTTCCAACCGTAGATGTTTCTTACATGATCACACCTGTTACGGGTTTTATAAGAATCAATCGTTTTGGAGAACCCACTTATGAAGAGTTCATGCAGCAGCTTGAAAAATTACAAGCACTCGGTATGAAAGAATTGATTTTGGATCTGCGTGGTAATGGCGGTGGATTGCTCAAAGAAGCGACAGATATTGCCGATGAATTTTTGGATGGCGATAAATTGATCGTTTATACAGAGGGTGAACATGTTCCTAAAATGGAATATCGTTGTAAAAGAGATGGTCTCTTTGAAAAAGGAAAGTTGGTGGTGCTGGTGGATGAAACTTCTGCATCAGCGAGTGAGGTATTGAGTGGTGCGCTACAGGATTGGGACCGAGCTACTATCATTGGGAGAAGATCTTTTGGAAAAGGGTTGGTACAACAACAATTTCAGTTATCTGATGGAAGTGCTGTTCGATTGACCATTGCCAGATATTTTACACCATTGGGAAGAAGTATTCAGAAAGCCTACGATAAGGGTAAGTCCAAATATGAAGAAGAGTTGGTGAATCGTTGGCATAATGGGGAGTTGGTAAAAGCAGATACCGTAAAACCATCCGGTAAATCGTATAAAACCCCCGGAGGTAAAATGGTGTATGGAGGTGGTGGTATCACACCTGATGTTTTTGTTGCTTATGATACTTCTAAGCTAGATACAGCGCTAACAGCGATGTATTACAAAAGCACCATGAATAATTTTGTTTATCGCTTATACTTACAGGATACGCCAAAATTCAAGTCGTACAAAACACCTGAGGATCTTTACAAACAATTCAATCCCGGTGAAACAGAATGGCAACAACTTGTAAGCTTTGCATCCAAAGACAGTATTCGCTTGAGTGGTGCATCTGCAAAAGACAAAGCACTGTTATTAAAAACCATTCAGCTTATGATGGCGCGTCAAATATGGAGAACGCAAGGTTATTATGAAGTGCAGAATAAGACCGATCAAACGATTGCAAAAGCATTAGAAGCATTCAAGTGATTCAA
>JBDKEH010000169.1:0-5319 GCA_039795345.1 Bacteroidota bacterium | reverse complement strand
CAAAGAAAGATTGGTTAAGGCTGAAGGAAATACAAAACTCACTGTTGCATCACCTGAATTATTCGGACCATTGTTTTTGGCAACAAAAGTGTAGGTGACTTCAGTACCTACACATATATTGCTTAGGTTACCGGTAAGACTAACGATTTCTAAATTGGCTTCCTGATAATTAATTGTTACTGTTAGATTTTGTTCGGCACTAAATACGTTAGCCCATGTATCAATTACTGATTGATCACCCCATTGTTGAGGGCTGCCAGTGAGATCAGCAACACCTGCATTAAGTCCCCATTTATGTCCATTTGTACTACTTGACTGACCTGCTCCATTATCTAAATTGGTCAATGGATTTGATGCCGCCGCATGTGTTGGATCATCTAATAATTTATCGTCCCAGTAAATAATATCGCTAGGGGCACCGGCGCCATTAATACGCGTAATTTTCAATCCATTGACATTTTTTTCTGCATCTGCCAAAGGGAAGTGGACTTCACCAGCCAATGTTACTGCGTTAATTTTTATGTTTGCTCCGTTGACAATAAAATTGCCTTGACCATCTTTACCATCCCATGCTACAGAATTAGCACCTTGCACTGCATCTCCTCGAATGGTAAGATCAGCAGCATCTACATAATCACCATCATTATTTGCATCAATCAAAATTCTATAAGCCCCAGGAATACTTGAATTAAATTTAATAAAGCCTCCAGTAAGTGGAGTTGTAGTACTAAACTTACCAGATGTACCCTCCTTGCCAACTAATTCAAGATTCGTAAGGCTTGGCACTACTGGATCCGCTGTATATAACCACGTGGTAGATGTTCCATAAATACTGCTTGCAATATTTGCTGTAGAGGGCAGATTTGTTGCATCGGGAGGATTATAAAAAATCTTGTGGGTTATATTTGTAGCATCATCTGCAGAGTTTGGTGTATGATAATCATAAGGAAGACTTGTATTTCCATCTGCATTTTCAACATTAGCATTTGTAGCACTTCGATAAGCTGATGCTCCAACATTTGAACCACTATTAAATCTAAGCCCTTTATTATTAGCAAAAAAAGCAAATTGAAACGGTTGAAAACCTGTAAAAGGTTCTACTAAATATCTATACCCGTCTTTTGATAAAATATGAAACTTTGCATTAGTAGAAAGTTCGTTAGCAGCACTTCCTAAATCAGCCGAAAAAACAGTTTGATATACTCTTCCTACTTGAAAAACACCTGCATTAACAACAGTAACATCCCATGCAACAATATATCTAGAATTAGTTTGTTGATTAGTCATACTCCAACTTGCGTTCGCATCAAGAGAATTTGCATTCAATGCATCATCAGGATTAGGAAGGTTTGACCCATTGTTCAGAACAGTATTTGCAGGTGCTATAAAATCCACCACCCATATTCCCTCCTGCCCTGATAACACAGTTACTGTATATGCATTGTAGCCTCCATCGACTCCACTATTTAACGTAGGTCCCTGTAACTCTTGCGATCTTCCTGTAATCCTACCAACTGTTGTACTAGTACCACTAGAATATGTTTGACCGTTAGGTGCTGTTAAATTAATTGTGCCAGTTTGTACAGGCGGACGACCTGTTCCCACAACTCCCTGCGCACTTGAACCTACATGAATTACTTCTCCCACTTTCGCATAAACAAAATGCCTACCCGGATTAGGAAATCTAATCCCCACTACTTCATTTTCTGAAATATAACCCGTAGTACTTAATAAAGATGCTCGCTTAAGTGTTGCTCCATCGGGATACAAATTTCTACTCCCCTCCCCAAAACTCACCAACGCCGAACAACTGAATATCAGCAGTACTACTAAACGCTTCAATATTTGAATAGAATTATCCATGAATACACTTCAACTACTTTTCTATTTGAAAAAAAGGATATTGGATTTGTGGTCCTCGAACTGGAATATTGGATGGTTTTCACAGGAAAAAATTCAACTACCATGCATGGAATTATTTCCATTTCTACATGATGTTCCGGTAAAATTTGCGTGGATTACAAGGGATACTGATACAGGAATCGTATCACGAAAATATCGTTTAATAAGATCGATTTCTTTCCTTCAAAAGTCACTTCACTTTTTAATGAAATACATACCAGTAAAGGATTACAAAGAATCAACAACACTAAAAAAAAGATCAAAAAAAAGAGTAGTTCATACTTATTTATTAGTAGATCATGCTATCATTTATACTCCTTTAAATCTTATGATTTTTTAACCACTTTTTAAGCAATCAAAACTTCAAACAGCGATGTAAGTTTTATAGAACATATTGATCGCATTCAATACTTGTATTCCTGTAATTAGTAGAATATTTTGTGTTTTAAGTCAACAATGATGCATCCTACTCCTTAAAACACATGTAAGAAAACAGTTAAGGCATCTTTTTCCTTTTTCCTGTACTTGCACCTGCATTGTTGAGAATCACCCTAGGTATAACAGATTCCTTTTCTTCTGATTCAGGAACCTGAGGTGCAGGATATTTTTTGATCATCCCATAACGAGGATAAGAAGGATGATAATGTATGGTATCGTCTATCAGATACTTTTTCCCATCAGCAGAATAATACACGATTTGCTGTTCCATACTATCGGCTATCGGCAGTATAAAAGAACCATCCTGAGATAATATCTGTAACCACTCTCTCCGGGTGCGTAAATCTTTCATCACAACAAATGACTGTAGCATACTCCTTTCTCTACCTGTACTATCGCCATAATTAAAATACAGTTTTACTACAGGCTTCTTCTTTTGTTTAACTTCGTAGATATCATCCAAACCTTTTCCTCCCGGACGATTAGAGCTAAAATACTTTTTTCCTTGTTCTCCATCGATCAAATAAAAATCATCAGCAGATGAATTGAATGGGTATGGTAAATGAATCAACACACCTGTTGCTGTATCTTTTTTTAATTGTGTTGAGAGTTCATAAATATCCAACATACCTCTACCCGTAGTACGATTACTTGAAAAACGAAGCTTTCCTGTTTCATCAAAAACAGGAAATACTTCATCAGCTGAACTATTCACGATCGCTCCTAAATTACATGGAGGTGACCAAAAACTATCTCGCTCTTTCACGCTGTAATAAAGATCCATTCCACCATAACCTCCCGGCTGATCACTGGCAAATACCAAGAACTGTCCTGTATTGTCAATTGCAGGATGCATCACTTGATACTTCGTTTTGTCATTGTACAAAAATGGAATAGGCTTTTGCCATTTTCCATTCATTCTTACTGAAATCAATAGCCCATTTCGGACATCAATGATTTGATCTTTTTTCTTATTGACTTTTTGCGGCTGCTGATTCACGGAATCACTGGAAGAAAAAATTAGTGTATCCCCACTGGGAGAAAGCGTAAGTGCTCCTGCATGGGTATAACTTCTATTGATAAAAGCAGGAAGTGTATCTACGATCACTGAACTAACTTTTCTCGAAGACTGTACGTAAAATATTTTCTGATAAGGAAGCCCCGTCCATTTATAGTTTACTTTATCCGCTGTATCAACTCGTCTGTCAGATGTAATTAGAAAACCACTATCAGAACGCATCCATCCAAACTCAGATGCATCCGTATTCACTTCTTCCATGTTACGTACGATCCAAAGAGTACTATCAAAACTTTCAGTGATGGCTTTTTTACAAGAAGCTACCAGTGCTACTGTTGGCAATACCCCTTGTTGCAATCGATAATTGGTGAAGTATTCAATCGCTTTTAGGTATTGTCCATTGTTTTTCAAACAAACTGCATAATGATAACGATCATCTAGGTTCGTATTTTTAGGATGTATCAATTGTTCATACCAATGCAATGCCTCTTTCATCATACCCATCTTCTCATAAGAAAGCGCCATGATACGCATGATGCTGAATTTTTGCGGGGTAAAATCTTTTTCGTAAGCCTGTATACTTTTCTCTAAAGACAAACTATACTCGGCCGATTGCAAATGAAATGTTGCCTCCTGCACTACAGACTGTGCCCGAAGCATGGTAGATAGTAACAGGAGGATTAAAAGCAAGCAACATTTATTCATGGTTGATCATCGGATTTTAAAAATAACGTGGACTTGTGATCCTCAAAGAAGTAAGCAACGGTATCAATGCATAACCAACTGATATCTCATGAGTGCCTCCAAAATAGCTATTCAATCCTCCTATGCTGAAATCATAAGAGTATCCCAAACGCATTCCTTTCATGGGATATACTTGAATACTAGCAGCCGCTGCAGCTCTCTGCGTGAGATCATTTTGTAATGAATCTTTCCCTGTGAGCTTGAAACTGGTTCGATAAGACCCTCCTACCCAAATCTTTTCATCGATCAATATAAAAGCATTCAAATCAGCATTGGTAGGCTGATTGAAATTTTCTCTAACAAGAAACGAAGGGTATAATTTGATCTTATCACTAACGGGGAGTACCACTCCCGCCATCATAAAAAAATGTCTTTTTTGTGGCACAATGATATTTCGCTTATCACCTGTATAATTTACATTGTTATTAAAAAGATTGGCGGCAGATAAACCAAAATAGAAATCATCGTTACTCAGATAAAAACCAAATTTTCCATCCATCAGTATGGTACTGGTGAGTTTTGCTTGCAGTATTGGATCCCCACTGGTAGAAGAAACAAACTGTGAGCCATCCAACTGATATTGAGAAAAACCGATGCCAATACCGGATGATAATACTGTTCGTTCTGAAACATTGATTCGATAGGCAATGGAAAGAAACGGACTGATATGCTTCTGTAATCCTATCTCATCTCTAGTAATATGAAAACCTACACCTAGATTTTTTTTATGAATACCTTTCTCTAAGGTTAACAACATGGTTTTTGGAGAACCCTCTAATTGCGTCCATTGATGACGGTAAGTCAAATTCATATTGAATTCTTTATTACCTGCATAACCCGGATTCAAAGCAAGTGCATTGAACATATATTGCGTATACAATACTTCCTGTTGTGCAAATACATTTTGCATCACTAACATCGTTAATATGGATAGTAAGTATTTGCGCATCTTACCTTATGATAGTGACAAAACCTTTTACAACTTCAATTCCTGCATTTTGTCCGCCAATATGATTGATCTTCAGAATATAGAAATAAGTTCCATCCGGCAAGCCCGCCCCTGAGAAGCGATTGCTACGAGAATAACTTTTTGTTTTATACACCTCATTTCCCCAACGGTTATAAACTGCTACTTCATTATCGGGGAACTGTTCAATATTTTTGATATCAAAGAAATCATTATGACCATCTCCATTGGGTGTAAAAACATTTCCCGG
>JBDKEH010000163.1:0-19633 GCA_039795345.1 Bacteroidota bacterium | reverse complement strand
CATGTCCGCCCATCATCTCAATCATTTTTTTATAGCCGGGTAATTCTGCGTCATAGGCAATCGGCAGCGGCGCCATCCAGGTTTTTTCTTTTGAAGATAGGGTATCCAATACTGTAAATCCACCGCGCGATACCATGGATGCATATCTTCTCGGAACATTTGTTGCTGCAAATGCGATCTTATTTTCTTTTGCAAAATTTACCAGTGGGGCATAGTCTGTTGGATAATTTTTCCAAAGCCTTGCCATTGAATCCAATTGTTTCTGCTTGATGGTTCCGGCTAAATATAAATCAAGCGCTTCTTGATTGTCTTGCTCAAACATTTCAGCTCCTAATACCAATTCTCTTTTTTCTTTCAGGTCTTTAGTTACTTCCAATTGTAGCCAATGTGCAATAGCGTTGTTGTGGTATTCTCCAAAAAGCAGAATGTCTTTATCGGCCAGCTTCTTCATCATTTTTTCATAACTCAATTTTTTTCCTTTGGAATCATAAAGTATATAGGGTTGTTTCTTTTGTGCAGAAGCAGTAAAAGACAAGAGTATGACGAGAGAGAAAATGATTTTTTTCATAACAAAGCAATGTTAAGAATTTTTTATGAGCTGATTTACTCCTCTGCTTATTCTCTCGGGTATTAGAATATTTGAGTGTAAATAAGCTATTGGATTACTTGCCCGTCCATCTGAATTCGATCTGTTACTTGGTTGGATCAAGTTATTAAAAAAGAGGAGAACAATCTATTGTTCTCCTCTTCCTTTCAAAATTTATTACCACAGAGGGCACCGAAAATCACAGAAACTTCTGTTACCAGCCAATTCCATAATCTTCCCCATGATTACTACTACCTCCCCAGAAACTTCCGTGTTTCCAATCAAACCAAATGGCGTTGATGGGGCCGCTGGTTCGGTCTTCAAAACTTAATGTGTATCCCATACTGCGCAATTCTTTTCTTACCCAATCCGGTGTATTGCTATGCAACAAAAGATTTCCTGCACGCGGTGCACGATCTGATGTTTTATTCCCTCCAAGTGATAACCACAATTGATTCGTATTGATGTTTGCCGCCTCGCTTGCTTCTTGTACGGTCATTCCAAACTCTACCATGTTCAGAAAAAACTGCAACAGATTTTGGTCTTGTGTATCACCTCCCTGTACAGCAAATGACAACCAAGGTTTTCCATCTTTTAAAGCCAAGGATGGTGTGAGTGTTACACGGGGTCTTTTTCCGGGCGCTACGACATTGAATGGATTAATGGTTGAGTCCAACACAAAACTCTGCATACGCTGACTCATACCAACACCCGTTCTTCCTGCAATACATGCTGGCAGCCATCCACCACTTGGTGTTATTGATACAACCCATCCTTCTTTATCGGCAGCTTCTACTGATGTGGTTCCCATCCATAATGCTTCTTTGTATTCTGCATCATTCAACATGGCTGTTTGTCGTTGATCATGCGTGGGAGCAAAACCTCGTTTACTACTTGTATCTTTCACATCATATCCTCTGCTCTTTAATAAACTGATGTATGGATTGGTTTTTCCTTCAAAAGGATAGGGATCACCCGGACCTGCATTTGCATCATTTCTATCCATGCGAATCTGCGCAGCTCTTTGTTTTGCATAGGCCTTACTCAACAATCCTTTCATGGGTTCTTCCGGAGGAAAATAAGAATCACCATAATAAAAATCTCTGTCTGCAAAACTTAAGTTCATCGCTTGATAAATGGTGTGTATGTAACGCGCAGAATTATATCCCATGCTCTTCAGATCGAAATTCTCCAAAATATTCAGCGCCTGTAATAACATAGGACCCTGTGTCCACTGTTTCAATTTATATACATCAATTCCTTTGTAATTGGTTTGTAATGGTTCTTCTTCTATAGGCTTCCAATTAGCAAGATCCGCTTTGGTAATGAGTCCTCCTTGTTCTTGAGCACCTCTTACGAATTCATCTGCAATATCTCCTTTATAAAAACGATCGTATGCCGCATAGATCGCTTCTTTTCTATTCTTTCCGGCTTTTAATGCATTCTGTTCTGCTTCTACCATTTTAGTCAGCGTATTCAGCAGGTCTTTCTGTACAAATATTTCGCCCGCCTCCGGTGCTTCTCTTTTTTCACCGGGATGAGTCAGAAATACTTGCTTACTGTAAGGCCATTGTTTGATCTGGTCTTTTCCTCTTTCAATACTATTGGCTGTTTGTGCTTCAATCGGATAACCTGCAGCCAGATCCATCGCCGGCGCCAATACTTCTTTCAAACTCATAGTACCATATTCTGCCAGCATATAACAAATCCCTCCCGGAGTACCCGGTGTTGTTGCTGCTAATGGGCCGTACTGTGGCGGGAAATTCATTCCCTTGCTTTTAAAAAATTCCGGTGTTGCTCCGGTTGGTGCAACACCCATCGCATTGATGGCAATTACTTTTTTTGTTTTCGGATTATAAATAAGCGCTTGTGTTTCACCACCCCAACTTAACACATCCCACATGGTACAAGTAGCTGCAAGCATCGCACAAGATGCATCAACTGCATTACCGCCTTTTTGAAAGATCATCGATCCCGCCGTTGCTGCCAGTGGTTTACCTGTGATCGCCATCCAGTTTTTCCCGTGTAGGGGTGGCTTTTGTGTTTGTTGCGCAAACGAAAAAGAAGAGATAAAAATAGTAGCGAATAGAAATTTTTTCATGTGACTATATTGATGCATAAATATAATAATAAGCTTCTTGTAACATAATGACTAATAAATCATGAATTAGACTTTCATGATTCAATATTCTTTTATTGATCATTTATTAAGCCATCACAGCTAACATAGACAACAAATGTTCACCAGCTTTCTTGTTCCCTTGTACCTTCATTCTTATCTCTTCTCTCTTGATTCCTTTGGTGAAAAGTCGCCATGCAACTTCTCCTTCAATGGTGATCCTATTTTCTGTTGAGGAGATGTCTTCAACTTGTAACCATTGTTTCCCATCATGATATAAATGCCAGATACCATTTGCTTCACCAGTGATCTCAAATGATAATATCTCTCCTTTTGATCCGGGAAAATTTCTATAGTGATAAGGGAGTGCTCGCATCGATGTGTCTAAGTGCGGATAATATAATTCGCGAGCATACAATTCTTTTTCTTTTCCAACAGCGAGTCTGATCTGTTGTTGATGATGCCATTTTTCAGTATACTCTCTTGCCCAATGAAACCAATTAGCAGACGTTTCTTCTCCAGCCCAAGCCACAGAAAACAACGCCGGTGCAAAAGGATCAACAGTCTTCAGGTATTGAGCAACTTCTTCATTGGTTTGTTTGAATAAATCCAACACCAATCTCGGACTCATTCTTTTTGCTGCAGTGATCCAGTCGGCATTTAATTGATTCAGATAATTCAATAGGTCTTGATAACTGTTGATGTTTTGTGGGGGAACTCCAAAATATCCATCTCTTTGAATGGATAGTATTCGAATATTTCCATCCAACAAATGCAAGATCACATCTTCAACTTTCCACTTGGGTGTAATGGTTTGTTTTTTCCAATCTTCAGGAGAAAGTGTTTCTAATAATTCTATCAACTTATCATCCAATAAAGGAATACGATCAATGATCAATATTGGATCAGGAGTTTTCATTGATGTAAGTTAAGTAAACAGAGAAATAAGAAATAAGGAATGAGAAATAAAAAATAGGAATTACTTTTTCGTTTGATATTCTTTATTTCTTATTTCTCTGTTTACTACCCTAATAATCCCGCAGCTTTACTAATCTCCAGCATTCTATCCATTGGTTTTTTAGCAGCTAATCGTAATGTTTCATCCATCTTAATCTCCGGTTGTTCATACATCATACACAGGTATAATTTTTCCAGTGTATTTAATTTCATATGCGGACAATCATTACAAGCGCAATTATTATTCGGTGGTGCGGGAATAAAAGTTTTATTTGGACTTGCTTGTTGCATTTGGTGTAGAATACCTGTTTCTGTCGCAACAATATATTCATGATTAGTATCTGTTTGAGAATATTTTAATAACTGTGTAGTACTTCCGATATAATCTGCCACTGCCAATATAGCTTCTTCACATTCGGGGTGAGCGATCAGTTTCGCATTTGGGTGTCTAACTTTTAGTTTGGTGATCTTTTCCAAACTAAAGATTTCATGCACCATACAAGCGCCATTCCAGAGAACCATATCTCTTCCTGTTTTTTTAGCGAGATAAGCTCCTAGATTTTTATCCGGTGCAAAAATAATTTTCTTGTCTTTGGGTACACTTTCAATAATCTTCTCTGCATTACCACTGGTACAAATGATATCAGATAGCGCTTTAATCTCTGCTGTGCAGTTGATATAGGAAATGACAATATGATCCGGGTGTTTCTCTTTAAAGGCTTTAAAAGGTCCCGCAGGGGCACTGTCGGCTAATGAACATCCGGCCTTTAGATCAGGCAAAAGCACTTTTTTGGTTGGATTCAGGATCTTGGCTGTTTCGGCCATGAAGTGAACACCGGCAAAAACAATAAGGTCGGCATTGGTTTCACGGGCTTTCTGAGCCAGTCCAAGACTGTCGCCAATGTAATCTGCCACATCCTGAATATCGGGTTCCTGGTAATAGTGTGCGAGGATGATGGCATTTTTTTCTTTCTTTAGTCGCTCAATCTCGGCAAAAATATCCAGACGCGCATCTATTTCTATGTCAAGGAAACCTTTTTGTTGAATTTGTTCTTTCGCTTCAGAAATGTTCATAATCACGGTAATAATATTTAATAATACTTATTTATATAAAAGACCTATTACTATTACGGGTGTGGATTTCGGGATAACTTACTTATCCCCACAGTGCAAAGTTAACCTGTACAGATGTATCCACAGGGAATTAACAGGTTTTTCCACGGCATAACATTCCGTTAATACTGAAAAGACTGTGTTTCAGTCACATCTGTGGAAAGAAGAATACACAATTACTATTTTTCACAATCCACTTTTCTTCCACTGTGCGTTAACGTGTAGTAAAATGAGAGGAATTTTAGATGTCAGATCTCAGATACCAGATTTGAGGGTATTTATTCGAGCTCTTTCCACATTTGAAATGGTAAAAAGTAGGGTTTTCCACCGAAAATGGAGGTTTTTAACACAGGGATGTGAATTGTTTATGTCAGATATTAGATGGCAGATGTCGGATTTTAATTGAAGACAGTTTAGATACCTTACTATCCGATAATAATAGCGATCCTTAAATTTTGCTAGACATCTAAAATCCGACATCTGCCATCTGAGATCTAAGATTCCCTTCAACCTTTGTCTGGCTTGCACCGAAAAGGGTTTTCCACAATTTGTTCAAATGCTTTAAACCCCTATTTTTGCCTCCCGCCGCATGGCGGATTTTATTTAATTATACCAATTAAACTGTATTATGTCTGTTATTCAAAGAATTCGTGACAAAGGTGCCTGGATCGTATTTGCGATTATTGCGTTGGCCCTGATTGCTTTTATACTTCAGGATGGAGTGGGTCGTGGTGGTAGTGCATTCTCTAATACTACTACGATTGGTAAAGTGAACGGACAAAACATTGAGCGTCTTGATTTTGAAGAGAAGCTGGCTATGCAAGAACGTATGTATGGTGCACAGGGTGCTCAGCGTGATCAACTGATCGGCGCATTATGGAATCAGGAAGTAGAGCGTATTGTATTAGAACAGGAATACAATAAGTTAGGTCTTCAAGTTTCCGGTAAAGAATTGTCTGAAATTTTATTCGGACCCAACTCTCCATTGCGTCAGGAATTTACAGATCCTAATACCGGTGAATTCAAAGTAGCTGAAGCTAGACAAGCGTTTGCTCAAATCAAAAAAAGCACCAATCAAGAGCAAGTGAACATGATTCAGAAGGCATACATTGAGCCTACTATCGAACAGACATTAAGAAGTAAATACTTGTCTTTATTACAACAAGCTGCGTATGTTCCAAAATGGTTGGTAGAAAAACAACAGGCTGATAATAATGCGATCGCTAATATCTCTTATGTGTATTTTCCTTACGCAGCTATTGCAGACAGCGCTGTAAAAGTAACAGATGCTGATATTAGCGCCTATCTGAAAAAGCACAGCAAAGAATATCAGAAAGAAGAAGAAACAAGAAGCATTAGTTATGTGTTTTTTGATGCATCTCCTAAAAAGGATGATAGCCTGAGCACATTGAATCAACTGATGAGTTTGAAAGAAGAATTCAGAACCACTACTGATATTCCTTCATTCCTGAATCGTGCAGGAACAGAGTTACCTTATTATGACAGCTATTTTGGTAAAGCAAGAATGCAGCAACCTAATAAGGATTCAATTTTAAAGACTCCTATAGGTGGTTTATATGGTCCATACATTGATGGCAACAACTATACCATCGCAAGAATGGTAGGGGCGAAGCAATGGCCTGATAGCGCTAAGGTTCGTCATATTTTGATCTCTACTTTCAATCCACAAACCAATCAGATTTTAAGACCTGATAGCGTTGCTAAAAAATTAGCTGACTCTATTGAAACAGCCATTAAAGGCGGTGCAAACTTTGAAGAACTTTGCAAAAAGTATTCAGAAGATCCTGGAAGTAAAGACAAGGGCGGTGTGTATGAATATTTCCCTCAAGGACAAATGGTCATCCCATTCAATGATTTTGCATTTGATAAACCTGCTGGATCAAAAGGTGTTGTTAAAACAGATTTTGGTTACCACTACATGGAAGTATTGGGACAGAAGAATTTTGGTCCGGCTTATAAGATTGCATATTTATCTAAACCCATTCTTTCTAGCGGTGAGACCATCAGCGCAGCGAGTACTGCAGCTGCACAGTTTGCATCAGGAGCAAAAGGAAAGAAAGAGTTTGATGCGGCAGCACTGAAAGGAAATTTACAAATACTGACAGCGGTTGATATCAAACAAAACGATTTCAATATCAATGGTATCGGACAAAGCCGTACACTGGTTCGTTGGATGTATGAAAATAAATCAGGAGCTGTTTCTGAACCCGTAGAAGTGGGAGATAGATATGTGGTGGCGATCATTACAGGAATCAATCCTGCAGGAACAATGTCGCCTGCGGAAGCAAGACCACTTGTTGAAGGATTTGTACGTAATGAAAAGAAGGCGAAACAAATTCTGGATACTAAATTCAAAGGAGCAACACTGGAAGCAATCGCCACTGCAATTGGTTCTACTGTTCAGCGTGCGGATAGCATTAGCTTCTCCACTCCATTCCTAGCAGGAATTGGTAGTGAGCCTAAGATCATAGGAGCATCTTTCAATAAATCATTGATCGGAAAAGTAAGCGCGCCGATTGCCGGCGGTAGTGGAGTGTTTGCTGTAAAAGTAGAAGGCAACAGCGCCCGTCAGGGTAGTATGGATGCTGAGACGGTAAAGCAAACCTTATTGCAAGGTAATAGGGTAGCCGTATTCCGTGGCATTCAGTCGCTGAAGAGTGCAGCGAAGATCAAGGATAACCGATTCAAATTCTATTAATAGAACTGATTGATATCATTGAAAACCCGGCCATTAGGTCGGGTTTTTTATTGCCCTCATAGGATTCCGCTTACCGAAAGTGTAGAATGAACCGGATATGGTAATTTTGTGTTTTAATTCCGTGTTATGGCAGATGTGATCGTCAATAAAGTAGCAGAAAGCGGATTGATCAGTTTTGATCTTGAAACATTATACCCTCAGCAAACCAGAAAAGTGTTTGATCTGAAGGATCATTTGTTCATGGGATTGATACTGAAAGAAAAAGATTTCAGAGCAGCATTATTACAGATAGATTGGAACGAATATAAAGATGCTGCTGTAGCAATCACCTGTTCTGCAGATGCTATTATTCCTATGTGGGCATATATGTTAGTGGCTAGTTATCTTGAGCCGGTTGCGTCGACTGTTTTCTTTGGAACGGAAGAACAAATGATTCAGAATTTGCTACTGAAGAATATTGATGGCGTGAACGCAGATGAGTATGCTGATAAAAGAGTTGTGGTAAAAGGATGTGGTGATGTTGCGATTCCTGAAGCTGCTTATGTGGCCATTACTCAAAAATTGCGACCGGTTGCTAAAAGCATCATGTACGGAGAACCCTGCAGCACCGTACCCATTTACAAAAAGAAATAATTTTCTGTGTAATTCTGTGTTTTCTGTGGCATTTATTGCCAGTGAGCACACATAGAAGCACTGAATTTATTTCGAAGCCAAAGATCTTTCTTTCACTTCATCGAATCGTTCTTCGTAATCTTCGCGGATGGTGCCGAGAATCCTGTCCCAGAACAGGAAATACAATCCATAATTCCCTTTAAAATATTGATGGTGCTGGTTGTGGTTCACAGAAGTGTTGATCCATCTACCGAACCAATGCTTTCCAAATCCTTTCGGATATAATTCATATCCCAAGTGTCCATAAACGTTATAAATGATCATGAATAAAAAGAAGATCAATAAATGTGTTTTATGAATCGGAATCGTGAATACAAAAACAAAAAGAATTCCGATTTCAATAAACGCTTCTAGTGGATGAAATGCATAGGCCGCCCAGGGAGATGGATTGGTGGATTGATGATGCACCAAGTGTACATAGTTAAAGATCTTTTTATGATGCATGATTCTGTGACACCAGTAGAAATAAGTATCGTGCATGAACAGCATGAGTGGGAAGGCCGCAAAATAATAGACCCAACCATATTCCGAAATATTTGTGTACATCGTTGTATGGGGCCTAATACGCGGATGTGTGAGTATAACGGATGAAACCAATGCAAAAATGATCATTGTAGTAACCGAATAGAGAATTTCTCTTGCATAGTCTTTGTTCTTAGGAAAACGTTGCTGAATTTTTTTGTGCAACCATTTGTTTCTGAATAAAACATAAAACAGCATGAATGCAATAAGCGCTAGAACAAAGTAGCGGGTGCCGATCAGTTGTAGGTTTCTGAAGAAAGCTTCCCAGTTCATAAAGTGTAAAATGATGACTATAAAGTTACTCTCTTTTCTGTGTCTTTCTGTGCGTTCTGTGGCAATTATTACCACAGAAAACACTGAGGGTCGCAGAAGATTATTGATCCATGAACTTTTGAAGTCCCATCTTGGCTTTCAACTGGAGTTTTTTATGAAAGTAACCCGACCAGCCCAGTAATAATCCGGTAAGACCAAAAGCCTGTCTGCTCCATCGATAAATAGGAAATGCATCAGAATGTTCACAGATCAGGCCATCTTTAAAGCGCATATGTGCTTTGATCTTGTTCACTACTTTTCTGCCAGTTTGAGAAAAAGTATAGACAGCTATCCACTCAACCGTTGCGTATTCATCATCCAACAGTTGAATGTTTCCGTACGAAAGTTTGAAATCCTTTGCTCGCGTACAAAGCATTTCCCACATAGCACGGACTTCATTACCATCCAATAGACCAAACACGGGATCACTAAAAACCGCATCGGGCGTATAACAAGACTGCATGGTGGCGTAATCCAGTTGCTGAAAAGCGGTATAAAATTTATGTATGGTTGATTCCATAAAATAATAGGCATTCAAGAATGAAGAAACAAGTTACAAGGAAGATTCAAGAAATCAATTTTCAAAATTGGACATTGAATATTCGATATTCATTATTTCTAATGCGCCTCCAACCAATTGTGTCCCATTCCCACTTCTGCTTCTACAGGAACTTCGTTGGGCAAAGGCATGGCAGTTGTCATACAGTCGATGATGAGCTCTTTAAGTTTTGGAACCTCTGCTTCAACGGCATCAAACACCAATTCATCGTGCACTTGTAAGATCATTTTTGATTCCCATTTTCCAACACCCATTTCCTGATGAATTTTGATCATGGCTAATTTGATCATGTCTGCTGCTGTTCCTTGGATTGGAGAGTTAATGGCATTTCGTTCCGCATAACCCCGAACGGTGAAGTTGCCACTATTGATATCTTTCAACCAACGCTTTCTTCCTGCCAGCGTTTGTACATATCCATTTTCTTTCGCGAAGTTCACCTGCTCATCCATGTAACGCTGAATATTCGGAAACTCTTTCTTGTAGTTATCAATGATCTCTTTCGCTTCCGTTCTGCTAATACCAAGGTTATCTGCCAAACCGAAAGCGCCTTGTCCATAAATGATACCGAAGTTTACGCTCTTTGCTTTGTAACGCATTTCTTTGGTGACCTCATTTTCCGGAACACCATACACTTTAGCAGCTGTAGCAGTGTGGATGTCTTTATGTTGTCTGAATGCCTCACACATATTTGGGTCACCGCTGATGGCTGCAACAATGCGCAATTCGATCTGTGAATAATCGGCGCTTAACAATACACGTCCACTCTCTCTTGGAATAAATGCTTTTCTGATCTCTCTTCCTCTTGCGGTTCTGATCGGAATATTTTGCAAATTCGGATTGTTACTACTCAATCTTCCTGTAACAGCAACCGCTTGCGCATAGCTGGTGTGTACACGACCCGTTTTCGGATTGATCATTTCGGGAAGCGCATCCACATAAGTGGATTTCAATTTTGTGAGCTCACGGAATCCAAGAATATCATCTACGATCTTATGCTGATTGGCAAGCTTCAATAACACGTCTTCACCGGTAGCGTATTGACCCGTTTTTGTTTTTTTCGCTTTAGGATCTAGTTGCAATTTTTCGAATAACACTTCGCCCAACTGTTTGGGTGAAGCCAAATTGAAACGAACTCCCGCTTGCGCATATACACTCTCTTCACAACGCTTAGCTTCTGTTTCTAGTTCTTTACTATAATCCTGCAAAAATGGAACATCAATCTTAACACCCTCAAACTCCATCGCTGTTAACACGCGCACCAAGGGGTTCTCTACTTTTTCAAACACATGTGCCACTTCTTTTTCTTGTAAGAGTGGAACAAAGACATGTTTTAGTTGCAAGGTTATATCCGCATCTTCAGCAGCATATTCTTTGATCTTTTCTAATTCCACATCACGCATGCTTCCCTGATTCTTTCCTTTTTTCCCAATGAGCTCTTCAATGTGTACCGGTTCATAACCAAGGTATTGAGCACTCAATAGGTCCATACTTCTTCTTCCTTCCGGTTCAATTAGGTAGTGCGCCAGCATGGTATCAAATAATTGTCCTTTCAATTCAATGCCATACCATTTTAAAACCAACAGATCATATTTCGTGTTTTGTCCAACCCAAGTAATATCTGTCTTATCAAATAAGGGCTTGAATAGCGCGAGTAATGCATGAACTTTTTCTTGTTCTGCGGGGCAAGGAACATAATAACCTTCTCCCGGTTTATAAGAGAAACTTAGTCCAACCAGCTCTACATTGTTTGCATCTGTTCCGGTAGTTTCAGAATCAAAACAGATCTCGGATTGTTGTAAGAGCTCTTTCACAAGATGCTGAATAGCACTATCTCCTTGAATGAGCTGGTAGTTATGTGGCGTGTTGTTAATATTTTTATCGGCAATCAAACCCGATTGTTCAGCCACTGAACCATACACAGATTCAGTCTCGACTTCTTTTTCTTTAGCTGCTTTTGAATTTGATTTAGGCGCTTCAACTGCATTCCCAAACAAATCTGTTTGGACGCCCTGGGGTGCTGCATGAAAAGCGTTGAAATCATCACCCAATATTCTTTTGCCCAGCGTTTTGAATTCCAGTTCTGTAAAAACTTCTGTGAGCGCTTCACGATTCCATTCTTTCAGTCGATAATCTTCTTCATGAAATTCAACAGGAACATCCGTAATGATGGTTGCGAGTTTTTTACTCATGATGGCGAGGTCTGCACCGTTTCTTACTTTTTCCCCAAGCGCTCCTTTGATCTTATCTGCATTGGCCAATACATTTTCAAGTGTATCATATTCTTTCAGCAGTTTTGCTGCAGTTTTTTCTCCTACACCAGGGATACCGGGAATATTATCTACGGCATCGCCCATCAAACCCAACATATCAATTACTTGCTCTACTCTTTGGATATCCCATTTGGCACAGATCTTAGCTGCATCAACGATCTCTTCGGGGTTTCCATAGGCAGGAGGCTTATAAATGTACACGCCCGGATGAATCAGCAATTGGCCATAATCCTTATCAGGAGTGACCATATAAACTTCATATCCTTTGTCTGCGGCTTGCCATGCTACGGTACCAATCACATCATCTGCTTCATATCCATCCATTTCCACCACCGGAATATTAAAGCCACGAATGATTCTCTGAATATCCGGAATGGATTCTAAGAGATCTTCGGGCGCCTCTTGTCTGTTGGCTTTGTAATCAGTAAAATCGGTATGACGTTCAGTAGGAGCATGTGTATCAAAACATACTGCCAGGTGAGTAGGTTTTTCTTTATTGATCAGATCAAATAAAGTATTGGTAAAACCAAATTGTGCATTGGTGTTTCTACCCTTAGAAGTGATACGAGGATTGCGGATGAGCGCATAATAAGCACGATAGATCAAGGCCATCGCATCCAGCAGAAATAATTTCTTACTCATGAAGCTAAGGTAGTGAATTGTGAATGGTGAATTGTCAATATCATTTTTCTAATTGACAATTCACCATTCACAATTGACGCCTTTTATCGCTTCTTCTTAAGACTTAAATAATCCAAGAAATAGATCACGCGGACAGAAATACTATTCTGTTGATCAGAACGCAACGTATTACCAAAATTCTTGAAATAGTTGGTGTTTACATCCCTATTAAAACTGCTGATGGCGTCTTTCCAAACCACATTAATGAAGCTTCCTAAGGCAAATTGCCACGTGTATACCATATCAATGTTAAAGTAATTCACATTGAAGTCTACATTTCTATTGATGCCACCCGGGATATGATTTAAGTAACCATCTTCTCTGAGGGAATAAAATTGTTTGTTGGCAACCTTGCTCCAATAATGTCTGGCACGAAAGGTTAGGCCCATTTTATTGTTGAAGTTGTATTTCACATTGAATACATTTTCAACGGTATTTCTCTTTCTTAAAGCAAAGATGATGCTGTCTGGGCTATACATGGTTGCATAGCCTAAATTGTTATGTGAGAACTGAAGAAATGTATTGATCGATAGGGTTAGCTTTTTATTGAATCGATAATTGTGACGTAAAAAGATATCCTGTCCATTACTTCCATATTCACTAAATGTTCTATTAAAGAATTCAACAGTGGCAGAATATTTTTTGGCATTATTGGTTTCAAACCAGAAGCCCGTTGCCCAACTGCTCGGGCGCTTGAATACTTTACCGTTTACACGAGGTTCGAAAAAGTCATTTTGTTCAGGATTAATATTGATGTTAAATCCGGCCCACCATAAATTCTTTAATTGTGTGTTAGCGTTGAAATTGAAATTAAATCTTTGATAGTCCATCGGCTTATAACGCATCGAATAGTTGACGTTGATGTTAGCCTGAATTCGGTTATACCATTTCTTGGGCTGCAACCAACGATAACCCATCCATAAGCCATTGTTGAAATAGTTGTTGTTGGTGAAGTAACCCATATCATTATGGTTATACTTGTTGTCTGCCAACTCCTGCCATAGATTAAAATTGAAACGACCGCTGGTTTTTCCGAAGCCAAGCATGTGGTTATAACCCGTCAATGTTTTACCCGGTGCTTCATATCCGATCAATTGGCTAACGCCCACTTGTCCGTTTACATTCCAAGTATTTTTCTTGTCATAGATATCCCAGAGTGCTGCTGTTACATTGGCATCATAATCAGTACCGCTTCGAGTTACATTGGTATTGATCAATGAAACACTTGAGTTATTTTTCAAGGATTGATCAAATACAAGAATGTTATAGTTGGTCAATGGATTGGTTTCGATTTGTCGCGTTTCTTTTCCATTACTTTCAATTGTAGCATGTTGTGCTTTTGTGACGGCATTGAATAAACCTATACCCAAGCCCTTACTGGTTCTACCGCTGATCTTGCTCGCATTCAGTAGTCTTGTTTCCAATGGATTGCTGGCAATGGTTTCACCCGGCTGTAGCTGTCCTTGCACTTTTCCTAAATGCATCGGAGTACCACCAATTCGTCTACTATAAAAAAGATTCCCTTTGCCAAACAGCTCTGTACCCTCTGTGAAAAAGGTTCTGTTTTCGTTGAACTGTACTTCAAAGGGTGTAAGGTTCAATATCTGATTATCACTTTGTACTTGTCCGAAATCCGGAACCAGTGTCATATCCAATGTAAACGCCTGATTGATACCATATTTTACATCCATTCCGCCATTGATAGAAGTTGTTGTGTTCTTCACGCCCGGCGTGTTGTAAGGAAAGTGATTAGCATAAGTTGATAAGTAAGGCGAAAGTGAAAGACGTACCGGAGGTTTGATATCACGAATACCCGTCCACAAACCAAACTGCGCTAAAAAGTTTCCTCCTATTGCGGGGTCTGTCGGATTCCACATCAATTGTTTACCACTCTTACTTCTTCTGCGTGTAATGTTGATGCCCCAATCCTGAATTTTAGTATTTCCAAAACGAATGGCTGCATATGGAATTTTCATTTCAAAGGTCCACCCATCTGATTGCAGTTGTGCATTGCTTTCAAACACACTATTCCAGCTTCCGTCTTCACCATTAGAAGAATACTTAGCATCAAATTGTTCACCCAATGCAGTGACATAATAACCAAAACCATTGATCTTATCATTATAAGTATCAAAGATCACACCCACAAAATCATTTACACCTACTACATCACGACCTACCAACTCTTTGGTGATGCTATCCGGACTAGCTTCGTGTGCATATCCTGCAATGTAGATGGCATCATTATCGTAAAGGATGCGGATCTCTGTTCTGTTTTTTTCGTCTTCTTTGTTGCCAAATGTTGGACGCCATTCAATAAAGTCTGTGGCTATAGGAGCAGACAACCAAGCAGAGTCTTTCAAGTTGCCGTCAATAACGATCTTCTGAGTTGTTCTCGTAGCTTCTATCTTTTTCACAACACGGGTCGCGTTTTGAGCACGAAGTGTAAATGCAGATGTAAGCAGCAGGATCAGCAAGGGTAAAGATCTCATACAGTTGGTTTGCGGGTAATAGTTGTTCTTCATGTTGTTCGCTTTCCTGATGTGAAAGGGTTGAAATACCCTTTCTTACGAAAAGAAACGTAGTAAAACTAAGAAGGTTACATACCCGCCACTGTTAAGGGCTGTACAAGAAAGATGAACGGTAATTGATGGAGAAGGGTGGTAAATAGACGTGATATTTCTGTAAATATTTTGTTAACCGAAAAGAAAAACCCCGATCAGAATTTATCCGATCGGGGCTTTTGTTCAGCAACAAAAATTGTCGCTTTTTTACTTGATACCGTATTTGTGTTTGTATCTCTCGTAAAGTTGAGTGTGCTTACTGCTTAGATTGATACCGCGACCTTGGATATAAGCATTCGTAATAATGCTGCTCTTCATATCGAGAATATCACCTGCGCTAATAACAATGTTAGCATCTTTACCCACTTCCAGTGTTCCTGTTTTATCGTCGATGCCTAGGATCTTAGCAGCGTTGAGCGTGATGGCTTTTAATGCCTCTTCTTTACCCAAGCCATAAGCAGCTGCAGTACCTGCATTGAAAGGAAGATTTCTTCCTCTGTTCTGAGGATCATCATCATTCAAACAAAACAGTACACCCGCTTTGTGTAATGCTGTAGCAGCTTTGTAAGGCTGGTCTACATCATCATCATCCAATGTAGGCAGGTTGTGTTCTTGTGTTAAGATCACTGAAATATTGTGTTGCTTCAACAGATCGGCAATTTGCCAACTATCAGATGCGCCTACCAATACCACATCAAAACCAAACTCTTTTACAAAGTCAATCGCCACCAGCATTTGTTTTACTTGTGAGCAATGGATGTAGAGTTTTTGTTTTTTCTCAAACAACGCTTTGGTAGATTCGAATTTCAGGTTGATCTCTTTGCCTGCATCTTTTTGATGGTACGCTTTTGCTTCTCTAAAGAAAGCTTTCACACCTTCAATTCTATCCAGCGCAGCTTTTACAGGATCACTAGGTTGTTGTGGACCCAGTAATGCAAGTATTGCTGCAAAACGTCCACCACCCGGACGTGCCAATAAACTTGGCATATAGAAGTGCATGCCATTATCTACTTTGTATGCAGCATCTTCATAGTTCCACGCATCGAGCTGAACTACGGATGATTGTCCGGCAACTAGCTGTCCGCCCGGAGCCACATGTGCGAATAGAATACCATTCGCACGCAAAGTATTGGTAACAATAGATTCTGCTTTATAAGCAACGATGGAATGAATGGATGGATTCAATTCACCCAGTTCATTGATATCGGTACTTCCACGAACACCGGAAATTTCTTGCAAGCCCAAAGTAGAGGCAGGAAGAATGAGACCGGGATACACGTGTTTTCCTTTTGCATCAACAGTTGTTTCTGCAGAAGGAGCACCGGCAGCAGCGCCACTGTAAGTGATCTTTCCATTGTCAAAAACCAGTGTTCCGTTTTCAATTACGGTACCGTTTCCAACATGGATCACCGCATTGGTAATAGCGGTTCTTTTGTTTTGTTTCGGAGCAGGATACACATCATCCTGCGCTGTTGCCGTACTCAGCACCAGCGAAAGAAGTCCTGTATATAAAAGTGTTTTTTTCATGATGCGGTAGTTTATTGGTTATCTGCATGGATGTCTTCTGCCTCAATTTCCAACATGCCCAGTTTATGGGAATGATCCAGACAGGTATGAACATATTTGTAACTAGGTGTTGCAGGCATGGTTGGACGACCGCCGCGTTTTTCACCGACCATTTTATTGATCAGGCGCATACGCTCAGCCAACACTTGTTTGCGCATCGCAGCATCTTTCTCGCGATCAAAATAAATGATACCATCTACCATGGTCTTTTCCGCTTTCGCATAAATGCTTAGCGGATGATCACTCCAAAGAACAAGGTCAGCATCTTTACCTACTTTGATACTTCCTACTTTATCATCTACGTGCAACATCTTGGCAGGATTGATGGTTACCATTTTCAATGCTTCTTCTTCGCTTAAACCACCATACTTCACACTCTTTGCGGCTTCCTGATTCAGACGACGTGCCATTTCAGCATCATCAGAATTGATAGCAACATTCAGTCCTACTTTGTTCATGATGTAAGCGTTATAAGGAATCGCATCTGTAACTTCAACTTTATAAGCCCACCAATCAGAGAAGGTAGAAGCAGCTGCACCGTGCTCTTTCATTTTGTCTGCCACTTTGTATCCTTCTAAGATGTGTGTGAATGTGTTGATGCGGAAACCAAATTTCTCAGCTACACGCATGGTAGCAGTGATTTCATTTTGAACATAAGAGTGACAAGTAATGAATCTCTTCTTGTTCATGATTTCAACTAACGCATCGAGTTCAAGATCGCGACGAGTGTTTTTCGGATCAGCTTTCAATGCTTTCTCATAAGCAACTGCACGAGAGAATGCATCTGTCAATACCTGCTCTACACCCATACGTGTATCCGGGAAACGATTGTTGTTGTTAGAAGAAGTGCGTTTCACGTTTTCACCCAATGCAAATTTGATGAAAGGATCTGCGCCCTTGAATTTCAAACCTTCGTCAGTTGTGCCCCAACGTAATTTGATCAATTGTGTTTGTCCGCCAATCGTGTTCGCAGAACCATGCAGGATATGAGAAGTAGTAACACCACCGCTTAATTGGCGATAGATATTAATATCATCAGGATCGAGATTGTCTTCAATACGAACTTCGGAGGTTATAGTTTGAGCGCCTTCGTTTACTGATGCTGTGGCAATATGTGAGTGTTCGTCGATGATACCTGCTGTGAGGTGTTTACCTGTTCCATCGATCACGGTAGCAGAAGCGTCAGAAAGATTTTTTCCAACACGTGCAATCTTGCCCGCTTTTACCAACACATCTGTTCCTTCCAGTTTACCATCTTTCTCGCTGGTCCAAACAGTAGCGTTTTTGATCAGATACGTTCCTTGAGTTGGCATCGCGTTTTCAGCAGCACCATATGCGGTGAAAGGATACATGGTAGCACCGATGAGATTTCCTCTGGTATTCATTCTAGTAGCAGAATCTTTTTTCACAACTGGAGCTGCACTCATTTTAGCGGTCCATGTCATTCTATTTCCTTCTGCATCTTCCGCTGTACCATTCCAGCTGTCACCATTGCTGAATCCACTGAAACGAATGTTATTGCGAGAGCGCTTTTCAGGAGCAAAACTGAATTTCACTGCTTTGCCATCAAAGTTGAAAGTAGCAGTTACAGTATCTTTTGCAATTACGGTTGCAGCGTTGTTGCTCTTCACGTCCATTGTATAAGAAGCGGTTCCACTTGCGCCTGTGATTGATAGTTGATAAGTACCGGCAACATTGTACCAGTTGCTTTCGTTCACGGCATATTTTTTACCCTGTACCCAGTTTTGGAGAATAGAAGTTCTCTCAGCGAAAACCGGTCCTGTAGTGATCACGAAATTGGCAAGCTTACCGTTATCAAGACTACCTACTTTATCATATACACCCAACCAAGTTGCAGGTGTTTTTGTCAGCGCTTCCATGGCAGCCTTTTCAGACAATCCCATTTCCATCGCTTTTCTGAGATTGGTCATGAAGGTTCTTGCATCACGAATATCAGCAGCAGTTAAGGCAAAAGAGATTCCTGCTTTTTCAATTGCTGCAGGATTCGTAGGGGCGAGTTCCCAATTCTTCATGTCTGCTAAAGAAACCAGACGAGCATCGTTTGGATCTTCAACATCCATGGCAGCGGGGAAATTTAATCCAACGATGAGCGGCGCTTTTGTGGCAGCCACTTCTTTGATACGCTGGTATTCTTTGCCGGATGCTTTTAATATATATTGTACACCAAATTCATCACCCACACGATCTGCACGCATGATGCTCCAAAGTTCACCACCTGTTCTATCTGATGGATCCATGATCTGGGGTAGACTTTGTTGATCGTTAAAATACTTCAAGGTAATGTTCACGCCGTCGCCTTGGTCTGTTGTTGCGGCGGGATTGTTTTTATACCATTGTCCATCAAGGTAGGTTTGACGCAATAAAGCAATAGTACCCATTAGTGAACTAGGATACGATTGACTTGAAGTTCCTTTGTTAAAGGAAAGATGAGACGCAGCTTTGTCTTTCAAGATCAAAAAATTGTCGGCATCAGCAGCTAGCGAAACCACTGTACCTGTACCACGAAGGATACCATCTTTTTGATGAGACAATACGGTGCCAAATCCCATTTCACGAAGTGGGCGTGCACGAGATTCATCTGCAGTAAAGAGTTTGTATGCATGAACATCAGACTTCAAAGCCTGATTCCATCCATAGGCGCCTTTTTGATTTGAGGTCAATTGTGCAGGCGCATTAAAATTAAACGGCGCCGCCGGTCTTTGTTGCGGCATACCGTAGTCACTATAGATATCAATGAAAGAAGGATAGATGTATTTATCCTTACAATCCACTACTACAGCATCCTTTGGAATAGCAACGCCATTGCCAACCGATACAATTTTTCCATCACGAATAACCATTGTGGCATTGGTTAATGTGGTCTGTGCATCTTTCACGATCGTGGCATTGGTAAATGCGTAACAGCCGTCACGCTTGTCTCCAATACCATTGATGTGAAATGTTTCCTGGGCCTGTAGCAATGTAGCGAACAG
>JBDKEH010000137.1:0-2785 GCA_039795345.1 Bacteroidota bacterium | reverse complement strand
TTTGGATACTCGATGCTGCTAACAATACTGCCATGGAACCTTATCGTGCATTCATTGCCGATAAATTACCCCCCAGTCAAAGAGCACTCGGATTTCTTACACAAAGTTTTTTTACCGGACTGGGCATCACGCTCGCAAACTTATCCTTATTCTTTTTTCAAAAAGTAATTACAGGTGAGTCTACTACTTCTGACGGACAAAGTGGTATTCCTTATTGGGTGTATGGTTCTTTTTTTGTAGGTGCCATTTGCTCCATCGTATCTGTTGCATGGTCTGTGATTAAAACACCGGAGATACCTCCCACTGAAGAAGAGCTTGCTGCATTAAGAGCTGAACACAAAAGTTTTCTCACGCCTTTCAAAGAAATATTTTCTTCCATTGCGCATATGCCCAAAACTTTATGGCAATTGGCATTGGTGTATTTGTTTCAATGGTATGCCATGTTCTGCTACTGGCAATTCATTTCGCATAGTATTGCCCGATCTGTATGGAATACCAGCTCTGAAGAAAACTCCAAACTATATGAAGAAGCTGTTGGATGGACAGGTCTCGTAAACGGATTTTATAATATTGTCACTTTCCTTTCTGCATTCGGATTGGTTTGGATGGCGAGAAAATTTGGTGCGAAAAAAGTACATATTATTTGTTTAGCAATGGCATCTATTGCACTATTCATATTACCTTTTATTGAGAACAAATATTTACTCTTTGTTCCTATGATCGGTTTTGGTATTGCCTGGGCGAGTATGATGGGTGTGCCTTACATTATGGTAGTAGGCAGTATTCCTAAAGAAAAATATGGTGTATACATGGGTATTATCAATATGATGATCGTAGTGCCCATGATCATTCAAACACTCTCCTTCGGATATATCTATCAACACTTCTTAGGAAGCAATCCTGCAAACGCAATTCTGTTTGCAGGGACCCTCCTGCTCATCGCTGCACTCGCTACCTTGCGTATGCGCGTTGAGAAAACAGAGGAAGAGGTAGAGGTTTCAATGGGAGGAGGACACTGACGCGTGAATCGTGAATTGTCAATTGTGAATGGTGAATTATACGCTTGATACCCACCTTTCACAATTGACGATTCACAATTAACAATTGACCATTCACAATTCACAACATGAAAATACTTTGTATTGGAGAAGCACTGATCGACATGATCTGCACAGACAAAGGCAGTTCCTTGTCTAAGGGGCAACATTTTTTAAAAAAACCGGGTGGAGCTCCTACCAATGTAGCTGCTGCGATTGCTGCCTTGGGAGGCAATGTTGAATTAGCAGCCAAGGTAGGCAACGATCCTTTTGGCAAACAACTCATAGATGTAATGCAAGAGTTTGGTGTATCCACGAGATGGATGCTACAAGATACTACTGCATTCACCACTTTTGCATTCGTATCACTCATGGAAGACGGAGAGCGTGATTTTGTATTCAATCGCGGAGCAGACGGACAACTCAGCAGAGAAGAAACAGATGCCATCCCTTTAGATGAAGTGAGTATCATTCACTTTGGTTCTGCCACTGGTTTTTTACCCGGGCCTTTACAAGCCGCTTATCAAGGCATGTTGCAAAAAGCATTGATGCAGGACAATATCTTCATCAGCTTTGATCCTAATTATCGTCACTTGTTGTTTCCTAATGATACACAAACCTTTATTGATCAGTCTTGGAATTTTTTACAATCATGTCACTTTTTCAAATTAAGTGATGAAGAAGCCATGCTAATCACGAATACACATTCCGTAACTGATGCTGCTCAAATATTGCTAGATAAAACCAATGCTGTATTCACTATCACTTTAGGAAAAGAGGGGACTTTACTTGGATTAAAAGGTAAAACAGAGATCATTCCGAGTATCCCTGTTCAACCTGTAGATACCACAGGTGCAGGCGATGCATTTGTAGGTGCGGTATTGTATCAATTGCGTGAGAGGGATTTGAGAAGTATCATACAATTATCGCTTCAAGAATGGAAACAGATCATACAAAATGCCAACAAAGCCGGTGCCAGAACCTGCGAGTATCTGGGGGCGATGGAAGCGTTTAAGCATTTGAGTAGTAATATTTTTTCATAAGCCGATGGCTTGAGCTGCGAGCTTCGTGCTACGAGCTCCTAGCCAAGGAATAATTAAAAAAAAAGAGCTCGTGGCTCATAGCTCGAAGCTCGTAGCTAATATGTATCAATTCAACTTACACCAACGCATCTCCCGCCTTTGCACTCAGGAAGGACTTTCCGTATCGGGTGATGATTTGCATTTTTATACGCGTTTATCTGCGAACGCTACAGCTATTGATAGTTTGTACCAGTCATTGTACAGCAATCATTTGATGGCTGATGCTTTGTTTGAAAAATTATTATTGACACTGATTCATAATCATCAACAACGTTCTGCTGCTTTGCGAAAGAGAGATGTCGAGAAAGCATCAAAAGGTTCGTGGTTTCTGAGTAATGAGATATGTGGTATGAGTTTGTATGTGGATCGTTTTTGTGGCACACTACAACAATTACCCGAAAAACTATCTTACTTAGAATCACTCGGTGTCAACTTTTTGCATTTGATGCCGGTGTTTGAAAGTCCGGAAGGAGAAAGTGATGGTGGTTATGCTGTATCTGATTTCAGAAAAGTAGACAAACGTTTTGGCACATTAGAAGATCTACGTGTTGTCCAGAAAAAAATGCAAGACAAAGAAATGTACTTGATGTTAGACATTGTCTTAAATCATACTTCGCATCATCATGAATGGGCGGTGAAAGCCAGAAAAGGAGATCCGGTATATCA
>JBDKEH010000153.1:0-49670 GCA_039795345.1 Bacteroidota bacterium | reverse complement strand
TGCCGAATGGAGCGATTGGAAAAGTCATTGAAGAAGTCATCAAAAAATAGATTTTAAAGAATCAAGAAGTAAGATACAAGAAACAGAAAATAGCTCGGATGGATATTCCGAGCTATTTTTTCAAGTGGTGTATATATTAACTTGAGACAGGAAGTAACACACTAAAACTCGTTCCTTTTCCAGGTTCGCTTTTCACTTCAATGGATGCATGCATAGCTTCTGCAAACTCTTTTACGAGGATCAACCCCAAGCCACTTCCTTTCTCTTTATGCGTACCTTCTCGACTATGTCTTTTAGCGGGATTAAATAAATGCTGTTGAATTTCAGACGACATTCCACATCCTGTATCGGATACAATAATGGATATCGAGTTGTCATTTTTATTGGGCTGCACATGCACAGTAATGGTTCCATTTGTAGTGAATTTATTCGCATTACTGATGATATTTCGCAAAATAAAACGGAAAGTATTTTCATCAGCCATCACTGCTATATCATGAGCAACAAGATTTTGAAATTGATTTCCCTTGAGCTGTACCATCGATGAAAGATTCTTGAAGATCTTATCAACAATAGAAGAAACATTCACAGAAGTAATGGACAGTTTTCCTTTTTTTAATAACATACTACCCCAATCAACAAGATTGGTTAGCATATCCAATGTGCCATCCAATTGTTTATCAAGCATATCAAGCAACACTGCAGTTTCTTCTTCCGTTAGGCTTTTGGTTTTGGTTAGTTCTATCATTGTCTTCAAAGAAGTAACTGGCCCGCGCACATCATGAGCGATAATTGAAATGATTTTATTTTGAACTGCAGCAGATTCTTGTAATTGTATTTTCTGCTCCTCCACTAATTTGTTTTTTGCCTCTACTTCCTTATTACGCAATCTCAATTCAAATAATTTAACAACCTGATTCCCGAGCGTTTTTAAAGTAAGCTCTTGTTCGGGGGTGAGAGAACGAGGAACTCGATCAATTACACATAAAGTACCCAACTTGTAGCCCGAAGGACTCACCAATGGATAGCCTGCATAGAAACGAATATTGGGATCTCCTAAAACCAAGGGGGTATCAATAAAACGTTGATCGGCCAATGCATCGTTCACGATCATGATCGCTTCATCTTGCACAATGGCATGTCCACAAAAAGAAATATCACGATCTCCTTCTGTATTCTCAATACCAATTTTTGCTTTAAACCATTGTTTGTTAAAATCAAGTAAAGTGATGGTGGAAATCGGCGTTTTACAAATGGCTGAGGCTAATTGGACGATTTGATCAAAATCTTCTTCATACTGTGTATATAAGACCTCATAACGTATGAGTTCTTGTAACCGTTCTTTTTCATTGGCAGGGATGGGTGCTGCAATCATAGCTTAGGGATTAGGGGGAAAGAAAGATTTAAGGTTTTTGCTCGTATCCATAATCTCTCTCTACTTTACAAATTCGTGTTTTATAATACTTATACCAAATATCTCTACCATTTTGTTGTGCTACAAGATGCTCTGCATTGGCTTTCCAGTTTCGAATATCATCCAGACTTTCCCAGTATGAAATAGTAATACCTAATCCGTTCCGCACAGACTCATAACCCAGACAACCTTTTTGTTGTAAAGCAAGTTCAGCCATACGATTTGCCATCTCTTCATAGCCTTCCGTATTGGAAGACAATTCATTCGTGAAGATCACTGCATAATAAGGTGGCTGCGGTGTAGGTGCAATCATAATTGTTTCAATGCATTTTTAGTGAACTCATTCACCACATTCCCGGTATTCAATGTAGATGCGGGCTCAAACAACATCACCCATACTTCGTCTTCCGCATTAGGACGATGTTCAACCCCTTTCGGAACAATGAGAAAATCCCCTTCATGGAGCATAATATTTTTATCACGAAACTCCATTACAAAACTTCCTTTTACCACATAAAACAATTCATCTTCTTCCTCATGGTGATGCCAGGTAAAAGGTCCTTTAAACTTTACAATTTTTACTTCTTGTCCATTCAACGCACCTACTACTGCCGGATTCCAATATCCATCTACCTGTTCAAACTTCTCCAATACATTGACCTTATTCATCTCATTTTTCTTTTGATTCAATCATAAATTGATGATGTAATTGTAATACCTGTGGTATCAATAAACGCTGATCATCGTTCACAATCACAAAATCACACAGACGCATTTTCACTTCTTCTTGGATCTGTCTTTTCATTCTTTCCAATACTTCTTCTCTATTCACTCCATCACGCTGCATCACACGATTGATCCGGATATGTTGTGGCGCGTACACTCCAATGATATAGTCCATTCCCTCTGCCGAGCCGGATTCAAAAAATAATGCAGCTTCTTTGACCGTGTAGGGACTATTCTGTTTGGCTGACCACTCCTCACCTGCCCTTATTGTTGCAGGATGTACCAACGCATTAAGTTTCTCCAGTTGTGTGGGGTCTTTGAAAACGATCTCAGCAATATATTTTCGGTTGAGTTGACCCTGATAATAAGATGCATCGCCAAATAAATCGATCACTGCAGCTTTCAGTTGATCATCTGTTTGCATGATATTTTTCGCATAGGTGTCTGCATCAAATACAGGAATACCCAGCACTTTGAAAATACTTGAGACGATAGATTTACCACTACCGATACCACCTGTAATACCAATCTTTAACATAAAAAATAAGGTCCGAAACATACGTTCCGGACCTGAATTTAGTTGAATTTCAGTTGAAATTATTTTTTATCGGCAGCTTTATTCAAAGCAGCACTCCATTCCATACTAACAGAAGATTTTTCGATCTTCAAATAACTTCCCGGATTTACTTCCAATTGAATGGTTCCGTCTTCATTGATCTTATTGATCACACCATGAATACCTGCAATAGTTACGATCTTATCGCCTTTCTGCATATTATCAACGAACTTCTTTTGCTCTTTTGCTTTTTTAGCTTGTGGACGAATCATAAATAACCAAAATACCAAGATGATGGCTCCCATCATAACTAATTGAACCATGCCTCCACCCTGTTGTCCGTTTGCGGCTAGTAATACTGAATTGAGATAAAACATTGCTATTTATTTAAGTGATAAAAGATGATTAATAATTGACTTTAACTTCTTTCACATTTCCTGTAAAGATAAGGTTGTGTTCGTTTCCATTAGAGGTATTCGCATGTACAACCACATTTTTATGAATATTTCCGGCTGCTGATTTATTGGTATCAAATTCCGCCGTCACCTCCCCCATGGCTCCCGGCGCTACCGCCTCCTTGGTATAGTTGGGTACAGTACACCCACAACCGGCTCTCACGTTTGTAATGAACAGCGGCTTTTTACCCGTATTCTTGAATTTGAATTGTAGCCTGATCTTTTCACCTTGTGTGATGGTACCAAAATCAACAACAGAATCCAACCATTGTATGGTTGTGAAATTGGCAGTATCTGCAAGATGTGAATCTGCAGGCGGAGTTGTATTCTCCGGTCCGGCACAGGATAAAAGAAAAATACTTGCAATAAAAAAGAACAGACATGAAAATTTTTTCATCTTGATCTTATTTCTTGTAATTAATTTTTTGGATTTTACCGGCCTCGGTCAATTCTTTATGAATATTATCAAGAATACCATTTACGAATTGCCCGCTTTGTTGTGTACTGTACTCTTTTGCTAAATCAATGTATTCATTGATGGTAACTTTCGTTGGGATTGTTTCGAAATACAATAGCTCACAAACACCCATTCGCATCAATATCATATCCAATTGTGCAATTCTTTCTGCATCCCAATTCTTCAACTTAGGTTTGATCAAGTCTGTAGCGATCTCTTTTTTCTCGATGCTACTCAGTAATAATGATTTCGCAAACTGCCATTTTTCTTGACTCACCATTTCCTGGAGATTATAACTGGATGGTTTTTGAAAATAATTCAATACCAACTGCTCCATCATTTCCGCATCATCATCCCAGTTATTGAAATGTTCTTCTACATGACTGATAAAAGATTCATTGGGGAGCATCAAGTGAGTAAAAATGATCTTGATGATCTCTTTCTCTTTCGCTTTTTCACGACCGGAAACACTGATGTATTCCTGATACTGAGGTAATGCTGTCAACTCAGTATAGGTTTTACGAACCAGATCTACATCAACCAGTTTTGAAGGCATATGAATCTCAAGTGCTTTCTGAAATGTAGCACTCTCCAAAATGGTCCATAGCAATTCGTTACCCGCAATTTTGGTATTGATATTCAAATCAGCCGAAGAAGGTAAATTCTTGGAAGCTCCTTTAACGGCATGGGTTTCTGCATAGCGGGCTACTTCTGTTATAAAATAAACTAAGTAAACAAACAGTGCGGTTGTTTGATCGAATTGCTTTTTAAGCTCGATCTCTGGTTTTTGTCTTGTTACACTCGTATCTGCTGCCTCCATCATATAAAGCAGCTGCATCACTTTCACACGAATATTTCTTCTACTGATCATCTGGTAAGAACTTGTTGGAAGCGGCAAAGGTATTGATAAATAAGACCCGTTCAAAATGAAAAACCCATCCGAGAACGGACGGGTCTAACCTTGATACAACCTATGATGAATAACCCTGTCGGATTATGGCTCAACGATATCAGCCCTCATTGGCAATAAAGCACCACCAATGGTGTTGATATCCGCATCACTTACATTGTTTTTCTTCAACGCTGCTACTAAGTCATTTACCAACGCATTGAAGTGTACATCTTTGATCCCTAATCCAACGTGAGCTGCCTTCATAGATAAACCTGTGTACTTCTCAGGTCCACCTACCGCTTCTCCAATTTGATTGACAAGATGCATTTTCAAATCATCTACACGCTCTTGAGATTTAGCAGTATTTGCAAAAAAGCCATTGATCACATTATCAGCTACAACTATGCCGATAAAATCATCCACTACTTTTTTGATACCTGCATTGCTGCCTAAACGCTTGTACAATTCACTTCCTGTATTAGCAGGAGGCGCATCATCTTTTTTACATGCAGTGAACAGCATGGCTGCACAGAGTGCTAAAGCCGACATACGTACGAGGCTCTTTTTCATTGCTATTTGATTTAATTGGTTAAAGATTTGAATCACTATTTGCGCACATTGAGTGCATAGGTAATCTTGCGGAATGCATTGAGATTCACCGGACATTCTGCCCTGTTGCTAAGAGGTGCTCTCTCTTGAATACCGGCATTGAATCCCGACATTTTTTCGATCATCGTATTGCGATCAGTCTCACGAGGATCAAAAGTGATACACAGGGTTTGACTATTTCTGCTGATCACATTTGAGTAAACGCTTTTTTGACCCGAAAGAAACCCATCTACCGCTATAGAATCTTTTGCTGAAAAATCAGTAGGCAAGGTCATGACCACTATTTGTGTGGGGTTTTCCATATAAACCCTTTCCCCTAAACTGGGTTTGTTCCAGTTTGCATAGATAAAAAGGCTGGCAAAAAGTACCAGTCCTATTACCAGGAATACTTTAGCAATTTTTTTAATCAGTTTCATAATCTGACGGTTTGATGACATTTACGGGATGCTGTTCAGATTGGATTGGTAGAAGGAAGATTTTTTTGAAATAGTCCTTTATGAATGAAAATTTGACACCGCTAACCGAAAACTTACTGCATCTTTGCCGCCCGTTCTGACAGAGAAAGCCCCTTTGGGACTGAAAAAGAAGCCAAAACTGAAATTTTGACCTATTAAACCCGGATGGCATAATTCTCGATGAAAGGGTAAAAGATTTTAAACCTTATAAATTAAAACCAATAACGTATGGCTAAGAAACTCAACGTTACTCCTCTGCACGACAGAGTAATTGTTAAGCCGGCCGCTGCTGAAGAAAAAACTGCCGGCGGAATTATTATCCCTGACACTGCAAAAGAAAAACCCCAGCGTGGAACCATCGTTGCTGCCGGAAATGGTAAAAAAGATGAGCCTATGACCGTTAAAGTAGGCGATACGGTATTGTATGGTAAATATGCCGGAACAGAGATCCAGATCGAAGGTCAAGACCTATTGATCATGCGCGAGAGCGACCTGTTAGCGATTGTTTAATTTGAAGATTCAGTTACTAAATTTTCAAATTCACAAATTTTCAAATTCACAAATTCCTAAAACATGGCAAAACAAATATTCTTCGATATCGAAGCAAGAAATAAAATGAAAAAGGGTGTTGATACCCTGGCGAACGCTGTTAAAGTTACCCTCGGACCAAAAGGCCGTAATGTGGTTATTGAGAAAAAATTCGGTGCTCCTTCTGTAACAAAAGATGGTGTTACTGTTGCAAAAGAAATTGAACTGGAAGATGCGATTGAGAACATGGGTGCACAAATGGTGAAAGAAGTAGCTTCTAAAACTGCAGATATTGCAGGTGACGGAACTACTACTGCAACCGTTTTGGCTCAAGCGATCATTGGTGAAGGTCTGAAGAACGTTGCTGCAGGTGCTAATCCAATGGATCTTAAGCGCGGTATTGATAAAGCAGTGGCTAAAGTGGTTGAAAACTTGAAATCACAGTCTCAGGCTGTTGGTAACGATACTAAAAAGATCGAGCAAGTAGCTACTATTTCTGCAAACAGTGATAGTGAGATCGGAAAACTGATCGCTACTGCAATGTCTAAAGTAGGTAAAGAAGGTGTGATCACTGTTGAAGAAGCAAAAGGTACTGATACTACTGTAGATGTAGTGGAAGGTATGCAGTTCGATCGTGGTTATATCTCTCCATACTTTGTAACCAATAGCGAGAAAATGGAAGCTGAACTACAGAATCCATATATCCTGATCTACGACAAGAAGATCAGCGCTATGAAAGATATCCTCCACATTCTGGAGAAAGTAGCTCAAAGCGGACGTCCATTGTTGATCATTGCTGAAGACTTAGAAGGTGAAGCATTGGCAACATTGGTAGTTAACAAATTACGTGGCACACTGAAAGTGGCTGCTGTAAAAGCTCCGGGTTTTGGTGATCGTAGAAAAGAAATGCTCACTGATATCGCGATCCTGACTGCAGGTACTGTAGTAAGTGAAGAGCAAGGTTTCAAACTGGAGAATGCTGATATCTCTTATTTAGGTCAAGCTGCTTCAGTAACGATCGATAAAGACAATACAACTGTTGTTGGTGGTAAAGGTAAAAAAGCCGATATCGTAGCACGCGTTAATCAGATCAAAGCTCAAATCGAGAATACAACTTCTGAATACGATCGTGAAAAATTACAAGAGCGTTTAGCGAAACTGAGTGGTGGTGTAGCTGTATTGTATGTAGGTGCTGCTACTGAAGTTGAAATGAAAGAGAAGAAAGATCGTGTAGACGATGCATTGCATGCAACTCGCGCTGCAGTAGAAGAAGGTATCGTACCTGGTGGTGGCGTAGCTTATATCCGTTCTGTAGAAGCATTAGAAAAACTGAAAGGTGCTAACGAAGATGAGCAAACAGGTATCCAGATCGTGAAGAGAGCGATCGAAGAGCCACTGCGTCAGATCGTTGCCAATAGCGGTATCGAAGGTTCTATCGTAGTTCAGAAGATCAAAGAAGGTAAAGCTGACTTTGGTTTCAATGCTCGTACTGAAGTATTCGAGAACCTGTTGAAAGCCGGTGTGATCGATCCAACTAAAGTAAGCCGTGTTGCACTGGAAAATGCTGCTTCTATTGCTGCTATGTTGTTGACAACAGAATGTGTGATCGCAGACAAGCCAAAGCCTGAAGCTCCACATTCACATGCTGCACCTGATATGGGTGGTATGGGTTACTAATCTCAGAAAGATCGCATTAAGCGAAAGAATAATGATCCCCGTTCGGTTTCGAGCGGGGATTTTTTATGACCTAACATCTTTACTCACCAGTGCCACCCCCCTTGCCAATAAATACTGTGCTGTACCATAAGTCAACATAACCGCGATATAGAGATTGTGGTACAAAAAATGAAACCTATTCAATACTAAAATGGTGTTTGATACAATGAAAACAAGGATACCAATAAAAAAATACCATCCTGTTTTCTGTAGTTGTGGGCGCTGAGTCGTATTGATCGCTAAAGCAGCTGTGATCGCTACAAAGAACATATAAACCAAAACAGGCAGTTGAAACTGCTTCAATTTATCACCTAAAAACCCATACACAAAATATCCAATCACAGCGAGAAGAAGCAGCACTAATAAAGGTTTCATCAATTGATGAAGATGTATCTTATACAACTGCAAAAAGAATATGCACAAGAAAAAAAGATTCACTATGTATGAGATCATTCCGGGTAAGAAAAGAAGATCATTGATAATGACGAGTAGCATATCACCAATAAAAGCAAAAACAATTGCTACCAAGTAAAAGAAATTGATCCCTGCTAAAGCATCTTCTTTTCTCCTCGTAAAAAGATAGACCAACAATAAAGGAATTAAGAGCAATTTACTGATACCAACAAAAGGCAAATGCAAGAAATGGAATAGACAATGAATAAAAAGTATGGCCCAAAATAAAGTAAGAATGTTACGCCTGATCCATTCCATATACAGTAGTTAAAGGGATTACAGCAATCTAATCCATTCTGATCAAATTATTCCGAAAACTCAGCCGTTTTTTGAAAGCCACGTGTGATAAAGAACTGAGCTAAACCATAGGTCAACATCACCAATACTTCAACTACAATATGTTGCGTCTTAAACATATTCACTGCTAGCAAGGAATCGCTTACAACGAATAAAAGCGCACCTGGGATAAAAGTGTATAGTGAAAGTGTTTGGATCTTTACATTGGTACGAGTGTGAATAGCCAATGCTGCCATCAAGCTAATAAAGAGCATATAAAAAATAATAGGCACCATATAACTTCCCAGGTCGTCTTTTAAATAGAAGAAAACCATCAAGCTAAAAACAAGCAATGCTCCAAATGGAATAACAAAATAAGATCTGTCTTGAGGGGTAATCTGCTTGATCTTTAGGAAAGTAAAACTATAACTCACATGAGTCATCACAAATGCGATCATTCCGGAGAGAAAAAAAGCAGGCTCATCACCCAATAATAAGATATCACCTATCCATGAAAAAAGCAACGCGATCAACGGTAGATAACCTAATACACGAAGAGAATGGTTAATGAGTAAATGTATCATCAGTAATGGCACCAATATAATTTTGGTAACATTCCGTATCTGTGTCATTTCAACCTGAATACTGAGGCAATGCATCAGTAAGATCAAAAGAAATATGACCAATAAAATTTTTCTTTTACTCATGCTTCATCTTTTTTAAAACTCAATTTTACTGCTTCTTCAAAACTATGCGGCACATAATTCAGTTCGCGAATGGCTTTATCTATATATAAGCCTGATCGTTTAGCTCTTCGTACCGGCTCAGGAAAGGTTTCCGAAGTAACAGGTTCTATGAGTTCTGTATTCAAATCTAAGACCTTTGCTACAGTTACCGCCATATCATAAGGTGATAAAATATCTTTTCCGGCAACATGGTATATACCTGACTTTTTAAAAGTGAGAATAGTAGTTATCGCATCACAGAGATCGGCAACATAGGTGGGTGTTCTTAATTGATCTGTAACTACTTTGATTTTTTCACCATTTGATAATTTTTGTTGCACCCATTGAATAAATGAAGGCCTTATCTGATGCATCACAGGTCCATAGATAAATACAGGTCGAACAATTGTGGTAGCAAGTTCTGTTTGAAGGATCAATTGTTCCGCCTGCAATTTGCTCTCACCATAAAAATTCAGTGGTGTAGGAGTATCATCTTCCCGATGTGGGCCATTCTCACCAAAAATAAAGTCGGTAGAAAGATAAATGAAATGAACAGGGAAATAGCGACTGGCTTCCAGTAGATAATGAGTAACTTCAACATTGTTGAGTAAACATTCTTTCCGATTCAGATCACATACATCCGGTTTACTCATCGCAGCTGTATGGATCACTACATCGGGTGAAACCTGCTCAAATATTTTTAAAAGTGAACGAACGCTTGTTAGTTCTACAGAGTAGTAAGTCAATCGATCCATAATAGGCAACTTTCGCTCTCCTCGCCCAAGCGCAAACACTTCAAACCCTTTATTGATAAGGCTTAAGCAAAGATGCACACCCGTAAATCCATTAGCACCGGTGACCAAGATTTTCATGTGACAAGTTTACTAAAATGTAATTAGATATACGGATGGACAATTAGCCTCAAATGCTTATTTTTGAAACTCTGTGTAATTGATACACAATTTGTATGTAATTGTATGTCAATCACATCTAACGCTAAACGTTGAACTGCTGAAACAAAATGGCTGAAAAAAAAGTAACTAAAATCGGTGTTCTTACCTCAGGGGGCGACTCTCCCGGTATGAACGCTGCAGTAAGAGCTGTAGTAAGAACAGGTATCTATCATGGCATGGAAGTATATGGCATCATGAGAGGCTATAGTGGCATGATCGAAGATGATATTATTCAAATGGACTCACGTTCTGTTGCCAATATCATACAAAGAGGCGGAACCATCCTGAAAACAGCAAGAAGTAAGGAATTTTTTGAGCAAGAAGGTCGTCAGAAGGCCTATGAAAATCTCAAAAAAAGAGGTATCAATGGCTTGGTGATCATTGGAGGTGATGGTAGCTTCAGAGGAGCCCAAAAATTCAGCAATGAATTCGATATCCCCTGTATCGGTCTTCCGGGTACCATTGACAAGGATATTGCCGGAAGCGATTTTACCATCGGCTTTGATACTGCTGTCAATACCGCAGTTGAAGCCATTGATAAAATTCGTGATACAGCTGATGCCCATGATCGTTTGTTCATTGTGGAAGTAATGGGGCGCGATGCAGGATATATCGCATTACACAGTGGTATTGCAACAGGTGCTGAAAATATTCTGATCCCCGAAACCAAAACAGATATCGAAGAACTGATCGCTTCCCTATCCGAAAAGGAAAAAAGAAAAAAACTCGTAAATCTAATTGTAGTCGCTGAAGGGGATGATTTTGGAGGTGGTAATGAAGTAGCGACCATTATCAAAGAAAGATTACCCAATGCAGACACAAGAGTTTGTATCCTAGGACATATTCAACGTGGCGGCTCCCCTACCTGCTTAGACAGACTAATCGCTAGCAGAATGGGTTATCATGCAGTAGAAAGTCTGATTGAAGGACGATTCAACGTAATGGTAGGCATTTTGAACAACAAAATGAACTACATACCACTCGACAACGCAATCAAAGCAAAGCAAAAAATATCCGAAGACTGGTTAAAGATCGTAAAGATCCTTGCCAGTTAACAAGTGACCCTAAACTTGCGGATGTGTACAGATCTTAAACTCAAAACACACTCAAACAGATGTCAAAGAATCTCGACAAGTACCTCCACAAAAACATGGACAAAGAAGCCGGTCTCGCCCACGTCAACCATAAGACCAAGATCGTGGCGACTGTTGGTCCGGCATGTGACAGCTATGAACAGTTATTGGAACTGGTAAAAGCAGGTGTCAATGTTTTTCGTTTGAATTTCTCTCATGGTAGCCATGAAGACAAGCAAAGAATTATTGAACATATCCGAAACATTAATAAAACTCAACCTTACAACATCTCCATTCTTGGTGATTTACAAGGGCCGAAATTACGTGTAGGTGAAATTGAGAACAATGCCCTTGAAGTAAAAGTGGGTGATATTCTCACTTTTACCAATGAAAAGTGCATTGGAAATCTTGAGAAGATCTATGTTTCTTACCCGAATCTTGCAGGTGATGTTACCATCGGAAATATCATTTTGATCGATGACGGCAAATTAGAAGTTAAGGTTGTCAATATTGAAAAGAATGGTGATGTAAAAGTAGTAGTGACCTTAGGAGGTATTCTCTCTTCAAAGAAGGGAATCAATCTACCGGATACTAAAATATCTCTCCCTGCACTCACTGAGAAAGATCTGATTGATCTGGATTTTATTATTGAGCAAGAATTGGATTGGGTGGCATTGAGTTTTGTGCGCAGTGTAAAAGATATTGTGATTCTAAGAAGTAAGCTTACTGAGAAAAAAAGTAAAACCAAGATCATTGCTAAAATTGAAAAACCCGAAGCATTGGTCAATATCAGAGACATCATCATTGAAAGTGATGGCATCATGGTAGCAAGAGGTGATCTGGGTGTTGAACTTCCGGTGGAACAAATACCATTGATCCAAAAAGAATTGATCCGTAAATGTATTCATCGTGCGAAACCTGTGATTGTTGCAACGCAGATGATGGAGAGTATGATCGACCGTGTAAAACCCAACAGAAGTGAAATCACAGACGTTGCAAATGCAGTACTGGAAGGTGCTGATGCTGTAATGCTCAGTGGAGAAACAGCTGCGGGTAATCATCCGGCATTGGTAGTTGAAACCATGCGTAAGATCATTCTGGAAGTAGAGAAAAAAGAGTACAGATACAACCGTTCAGAAGACCTGAAGCCACAGCCACACTCTCCTTCTTTTCATAGCGATGCCATTTGTTACAATGCGTGTAAGATCTCTGAAGATGTATCAGCAAATGCTTTGGTAGGGATGACACAGAGTGGTTACACAGCTTTTATGCTGAGTAGTTATCGCCCTTCTTCCCCACTTTATATTTTCACAAAAGAAAAGTCTTTAGTGAATCAATTGAGTTTGAGTTGGGGTGTTCGTGCATTTTATTATGCAGAAGAAGATAGCTTGGATGATATCATTTTCGATCAGATCAATATCTTGAAAGAAAGGGGCTTCTTAAGACCCGGCGATGTAGTAGTAAATACGGGAAGTACTCCTGTAGAACAACATCTTCCTACCAATGTCATTAAATTGACCAAAGTCATTTAATCAACATCTACAGTTTATCATATTTTGAAATGAAAAGATTCCCCATCGGGAATCTTTTTTTATATTGTATGACTAAAAAAAATAGCTGCTGCCATGAAGAAGATCATCATTCTATTATTCCTCTCAATTTCCTTTGCAGGTATTTCTCAACAAAATGATTCAACCTGGTTTGTCAACAATTACACCAAAAAAGAACTCTACATCACCATGCGTGATGGCGTTAAGTTGTTTACGACAGTTTATATGCCCAAAGATGAATCAGAAAAACATCCTATCCTGCTTACACGCACACCTTATTCTTGCGCACCTTATGGGGAGGATAAACTCTCTCCATTCTGGAACAGCCCAAGAATGTATTTCATGAAAGAGAATTACATCTATGTTCAGCAAGATGTAAGAGGAAGATGGATGAGTGAAGGCATTTTTGAAGATGTTCGTCCATATAATCCCAATAAAAAAGGAAATGATACTGATGAAGCCAGTGATACGTATGACACCATTGATTGGCTGGTGAAAAACTTGAAAAACAATAATGGAAATGTAGGTGTCTTTGGCATTTCATATCCTGGATTTTATTCAACGATGGCTGCACTCAGCAATCATCCCGCTCTTAAGGCTGTAAGTCCACAAGCACCGGTAACAGAGTGGTTTTTAGGAGATGATTTTCATCACAATGGCGCTTTTATGTTGATGGATGGTTTCGCCTTTTATTCAGGTTTTGGAAAACCCAGACCCAAACCTACCACTGTAGGCCCACAAGGATTTAATTTCCCCACTAAAGACAACTATGAATTTTATCTAAGAACAGGAGCATTAACCAATTTCTCGAAGCTGATGGGTGATAGTATCAAGTTTTGGAAGGATTTGATGGCTCATCCCAATTATGATGCATGGTGGAAAGCAAGAGATGCACGTGCTAATGTGCAACTCATATCACCCAATATTGCAACACTGGTTGTTGGTGGATTGTACGATGCAGAAGATTGTTACGGTGCATGGAATCTTTACAAAGCCATTGAAAAGAAAACTAAGAACAACAATAAGATTGTGATGGGGCCATGGTATCATGGACAATGGGCTAGATCAGATGGATCTTTTCTAGGAAATGTTCAATGGGGAAGCAATACAACAGAATGGTATGGTAAAAATGTAGAACTGCCATTTTTCAATTATTATTTAAAACAAAAAGGGAGCATCGATCCATTGAAAGAAGCCACTGTTTTTTTTACCGGCGCCAATGAATGGAAGCACCTGCCCAAATGGCCATTGGATGAGGTTTCGTATGAAAGCTATGCGCTGCGCAAAGGAGGCTATCTTTCTAAACAGGTTCCATTGATCGCTCCACTCAGCAGTTGGCAAGAATACATCAGCGATCCTGCTAAACCGGTTCCATACACAGAAGATGTTCATTTTGGAAGAACAAGGGAATACATGACCGATGATCAGCGTTTTGCAGCCAGAAGACCGGATGTATTGGTCTTTCAAACAGAACCTCTGGAAAATGATCTGACACTCGCGGGCCCAATAACGGCAGATCTTATGGTAGCCATTTCAGGTACGGATGCCGATTTTGTGGTAAAATTAATTGATGTGTTTCCTGATGATTTCACCTATGAAAAAGGCAATAATTATGTCATGAATGGCTATCAAATGCTGGTTCGTGGTGAAGTGATGCGCGGGAAATTCAGGAATAGTTTTGAAAAACCGGAGCCCTTTGTTCCGAATAAACCCACACGGGTAAAATATGAGTTACCGGATGTAGCACACACTTTCAAAAAAGGACATCGTCTTATGATTCAAGTGCAAAGCAGTTGGTTCCCTTTAGTGGATAGAAACCCTCAACAGTTTTTAGATATCTATCAAGCTAAGGATACCGACTTCAAAAAGGCAACAATTCGCGTATATCACAATGATTCAAAGATTATTTTACCCATCTTAAAATAATGTTTGCTTCAGGATTACTCATAGAAAATGCATTAATAATTGCAAAAACAGGCTAAATAATAAGTTATTAGCTTAATAAAAATGCTAAAAATATGCAGGTTTTTGCGTTTTTGGAATTATCAGTGTATTTTCGTCTAACACAAATGCTATGTCAATCATGGTTGATTCTTTTGAAAAGATCCCGGTTAAAATTCATGCTCATTCGAAGGAAGGCTCCAAATATGTAGCGAATGAAATCGCTCGATTAATCCGCGAAAAAGAGAAGATCGGAGAAAAATGTGTGTTGGGCTTGGCCACCGGTTCCACTCCTATTAGTCTTTATGCAGAACTCGTTCGCATGCATAAGGAAGAGGGCTTGAGTTTTTCCAATGTGATCACTTTCAACTTGGACGAATATTACCCGATTGAAAAAGATGCTTTTCAAAGCTATTGGAGTTTCATGCACAGACATTTGTTTAGTCATGTAGATATTGCCTCTGAAAACATTCATTTACCGAATGGTTTATGGCCGAAAGAAGACATCAAAAGATATTGTGCGGAGTATGACCAGATGATTGAAGATGTAGGTGGAATTGATCTACAAATTCTTGGTATTGGTAATAATGGACATATTGGTTTCAATGAACCGGGCTCAAGCATTTATTCCAAAACGAGATTGGTGAATCTGGATAATAGTACTCGTATTGCCAATGCATATGAGTTCCAGAATATTTCAAAAGTTCCTCGCTTAGCTGTTACCATGGGTATCAGTACGATCCTGAAAGCAAAAAGAATATTGTTGATGGGATGGGGCATGAAAGGAAAGATCATTGCTCGTTCTGTTGAAGGTGATGTGACAGAGCAAGTACCTGCGAGCATTTTGCAACAGCATCCCGATTGCACTTTTGTGATCGATGAAGCTGCTTCAACAGAGCTTACCAGAATAAAATCTCCATGGTTGACAGGAGAATGTGAGTGGACACCTAAAATGATCAAAAGAGCGGTGATTCACTTGGCTTTGAAACTGAATAAATCAGTACTCAGTTTAACCGAGCATGATTACAATGAAAATGGATTATCAGATCTGATCGTTGAAAAAGGCGAAGCTTATGAAGTGAACCTTCAGGTCTTCTATATGCTTCGTGATAGTTTAACAGGATGGCCGGGTGGAAAAGCCAATGCTGTCATTCCTGCACATCCCGAAAGAAGTACACCATACCCTAAAAAATGTTTGATCTTCTCCCCTCACCCGGATGATGACATCATTAGTATGGGAGGTACTTTCATGCGTTTACATGATCAGGGGCATGAAGTACATGTTGCCTATCAAACCAGCGGAAATATTGCTGTTGCAGATGAATTCGTAACGCGTTTCATTGATTTTGCGGTAGGTTTTGAAGATATGTTTGGTATCGACAACCAAAAAAGTCAGGATATACTTCAGACAGCAAGAAGTTTTATTGCTGCTAAGAAAAAAAACCAAAGTGATACTGCTGAAATACGTGCCATCAAGGGATTAATCCGTCGTTGTGAAGCAAAAGCAACTTGTAGATATGTAGGTCTAACAGATGATCGTTGTCACTTCATGAATCTTCCTTTTTATGAAACAGGAACGGTAGAAAAAAATCCAATGGGAGAAGCGGATATTCAAATCACGATGGAGCTGCTGAAAAAAATACAACCTCAGCAAATCTATTGTGCAGGTGATCTTGCAGATCCACATGGCACTCATAAAGTTTGTCTGGATATCATCTTTGAGAGTCTACGTAGATTGAAACAATCCGGAGAACCTTGGATCAAAGATTGTTGGGTATGGTTGTACAAAGGTGCATGGCAGGAATGGGATATCTCGGAAATTGAAATGGCCATTCCTATGAGTCCGGATCAGGTAATGAAAAAACGGTTTGGCATCTTCATTCATCAGTCACAAAAAGATATGGTTCCATTCCAAGGAAGCGATAGCAGAGAGTTCTGGCAAAGAGCCGAAGACCGTAATGCGAATACCGCCAACTTATACGCAGCATTGGGAATGACCAAATATGCCGCCATGGAGGCATTTGTACGTTGGCATTACTAAGCTTGCCGTTGGAACAAAAGACCTGATTGAATACATCTGTTTGCTTTTATATTTGTGGCATGCAGAAAGCAATGACAGGTTTTGCGGGTGTTATTGACGAATGGCAGGATATCTTTTCTACGAATAAGACCTTTCGAAGAAAGATGATCATTACCCTGATCATTCTCGTATTAGTCATTATTTCCCTACCTACTTTTTTTAATTATATCGAACAAAGAAAAGGGGCATATCTGCATGACCTGATCTTGCAACACATCCCTGCTGCCGATGTTTCACTCCTTACTTTTTTGATCATATGGTCAATGAGTGGGTTGGTCATCATAAGATGTATTCAAAGACCATCATTTGCATTACTGATGCTGATGTCATTCACTTTGCTTTGTTTGGCGAGGATGGTAAGCATCACGATGGTTCCTTTGGATCCTCCGGATGGACTGATTCGTTTAAATGATCCCTTGACGAGTCTGGTGTATGGCGGAAAAGATAAATTCATTACAAAAGATCTTTTCTTTTCGGGTCATACTTCGAATATGTTCATCATGTATTTATGTCTTGAAAAAAGATCAGATAAAATCTTAGCTTTACTGGCTTCTTTATTGGTAGCGATACTGGTACTCATTCAGCATGTACATTATACTGTAGATGTATTGTTTGCCTTCATATTCACCTATCTTATTTTTAGGATCGGGAAGTTAACAGCTACACATTAGAAGGCTTCTCCTAGTTGAAAATAGAGTCCTCTATTGATACCCTTTCCTAAACCGTAATCGATACGTAAGTTGAGCTTTTCAGATTTGTTCAAAGCATATCTTATACCACCTCCAACAGAATATTTCAAGCTGTTGAAGTTGAGTTCACCGATGGTATGTGCTACGTTTCCAAAACCTCCAAATGCCACCAGTCCAAATCGCTTATAGACATCCTTTCGGTATTCACCCTGAACAGCCAACTGTTGATTATCCCTGAAACGTCCATGATAGTAGCCTCTCATGATATTATCTCCACCAAAAGCAGCCTGACTTCTCAAAGGAACATGCGAACCAATATTTCCGAAAAACCATATTTGGGCAGCAAAAACAGCATTCTTTCCGGCTGGAACATATTTCCGTAAATCAGCTACTATATTGGTAAAACTGTATTGAGAGGCGGTGGGCTTACTAAAGTGATTAAAATATACCTGAGCAAATAATCCTTTTTCAGGCCAAAAAGCATGATTTCTAGTATCGTAGGTAACGCTTAAGCCCAAACCTGATACATGATAATTGGTTCTACCGAATACATTTTGCTGATCAAATAACCCTCCGGATTGATACCGAATATCCCAAACGCGTTGATATTCGTACAATATTCCTGCAAATAACCGAGGAGCGACTTTTTTCATGAAATGGAGATAGAGATAGGCCTGTTTGAACTGATAATCCTCTTCATCGCTATCTTTTGTATTTTTTCCAATACCCCAGAATTTATCGGGAAAGGAGCTAAAAGAAATCTGTTCGTTCAATATCCAGCTTTCATTTCGCAAGTATTGGGTGCCTTTAATAGAAGCCACCAATTGTTTGCGAAGTGAATAAATAGCCCCCATTTGAATACTTGATGTACGGGAAAGTGTATCGTCTTTAAAAGGTCGAAAAGTGTAGGATGCCGCCCCTCCGGCTGCCCAGCTCGTTTCGATGGAGCGTGTCATTGCCGGGAAAGCCACAAATTTGTTCTTATTTTTTTGAGTACTGTCTTGCGCAAGTAATGTGGATAACCCTGAAAGAACCGTCAAAAAAAGTGCTAAGAACCTGATAATTTGTGTCATATAAATGCAAAATAAGCCGTTGAACCTTTATATGTCAAAATTCTAGGAGTAAATTGCTTATTTTTGCTTGTTTCAAAGGTGTAATGATTTTACAATTTTGTAATAAATAATTAACATTACAGACACAAAACTGAACCGGATCAGAATGAAAAAATGGGAAAGTCATTTTAAGCTTGGCGATACGGTAACCCCCGAGCAACTGGATTTTTTTGATGAGCATGGCGTAATCGTGTTCCGCAATTTTCTAGACAAAGAAAAGGTAGCCACTTATATCAGCGAATTACAACGACTGGAAAAACAGTGGTTGGATGAGAAAAAGGACAAGATCAATGGTATTCCATTAAAGTTCGGTAAAGACGAACTTGGCAATACCACTATACAACGTCTTTGTTTCAGCTCTCTTTACAGTGATCCACTGCATGCATTGCTGAGCGATGATCGTTTGAAAGCCCTTACTGCTTTTTTGCATCCTTATGAGGGACGTATTGCGGAGAATGAAAAAGATGGATTGGTGATCAACAATTACATCAATACTCCTAACAGTACTTTCACCCAAATGGGATGGCATACGGATAGTCCAAGAGATCTTTTTATGGGACAAAAGATCATGCCGATGTTGAATGTAGGTATTCACTTAGATACTTGCTTATTTGAGAACGGAGGCTTACGTGTACTACCCGGAACACACAAACAAGGGATGTTCAAATTGTTGTTTGGCAAAAAATATTTTATCGACAATAATGATGACCCGAGAGAAGTGGGTTTTGATATTTTCTCTGGTGATCTTTCTGTACATGATGGTCGCTTATGGCATCGTGTAAAGCAGTCTCCGAAATTTGGAGAAGAAAGTCGCAGACGAGTGATGTATGTACCGATTGTAACCGGTAAATACAAACCCAAAGATGAAAATAGCAAAACGCCATTCTATCATCGTTTTACAGGGAAAGTACACCACTAATTCATTAGAACATATATCTTTAAAAGGTCAACGCATGTTGACCTTTTTTATTCAACGCATAACATATGACATACGCACTGATTACAGGAGCCAGTAAGGGAATCGGCAGAGCCATCGCCCAAGAACTGGCTACACGAGGTATTCATTTATTACTGGTAGCGCGTGATAAATTTTTACTTGAACAACTATCATCTGAGTTATCGGTAAAACATAATATAGATGCCCGTTTTTTTGCAATAGATCTATCTGCAGCCGATGCCGTTCAACAATTGTACAATTGGGTCTTACAGGAAAAAATAAACATTCATATATTGGTCAATAATGCCGGCTACGGATTAAGCGGCCCATTTGAGTCCTATTCAGCACAAGAACATAAGGAAATGATGCAAGTGAATATGACCGTACCGGTTGAACTAACCTCTGTCCTATTACCTCACTTAAAACAACATCAAACATCTTATATATTGAACATTGTTAGCTCAGCTGCCTATCAATCTGTACCAGGATTGAGCACTTATGCCGCCAGTAAGGCATTTATGTTGAGTTTTAGTCGTGGATTGCGTTATGAACTAAGAAGAAAAGGTGTCTCTGTAACAGCTGTGAGTCCGGGTTCAACTGATACAGGATTTGCAACAAGGGCCAAAGTGGGTCAAAAAGGATTAAAAGCCGCGGAAAAAGTGAATATGACACCGGAAGCGGTTGCTAAAATTGCTGTAAATGCGATGTTCAGCAAAAAAGCCGAAGTAATTACCGGTTTTATCAATCAATTAGGTGCCTTTTTAGTATGGCTTTTACCGAAAAAGCTGGCTGAAAAAACAGCAGCAGGTATTTATGAGTTGGATTGATTTTTCTAAAAAAGCCCTTTAGCTTTTTGAAAATAATCATCCAGCACCTATATTTGCACCCCGATTAAGGGAATGGCCTCGTAGCTCAACTGAATAGAGCATCTGACTACGGATCAGAAGGTTTCAGGTTTGAATCCTGACGAGGTCACAAATAAAAAAAGACCAGCGATGCTGGTCTTTTTTTATTTGCCTATCTCATCCCATCACAATTTCTGATCATTCAATGGTTGCAATATCATATACAACTACCCTAGACCATAAATGCCCATAGTTCTTGATAAATGTCTTATGTATGGGGTGATCTTGATACGCCTGCTGATCTTTCAGATCTTTAAAAAACATCAATTCAGAAACATCCCAGCTGTGATCAACAACATCTCTCTTTTCAGTAGCTGCCGGATTTCCTAAATGTAGTTGCTGTATTGTCGGAATAGCCTTAAGTGTTGATAATCCTTCAATAAGCTTTTTCCGATCAGTAATAGAGCCTGAGTTTTTTAACCAAAAGAAAACTTGATGCAAAATCATTGGCGATGTTTCAGTTAAGGATACAACTAAGCTATTAGACGTTAATGTTGCTGCTGTAATAGCTGCCGAATTGGCGATAAATGAACGACGAGATCTCTTTATCATAAATCTATGGTTATGAATTGCTATTCCTAAATGTAAGGAACTTATGATTTGTTTAGCTTTTACGATACACAAAATTAGAAATAGATTAAAACTCGATACGCTGTCAATGTTTATGTAAATTGCTAGACTTAAAGAGTAGTGATCTCTTATGGAAGAAAGAAAAATACTGATCGTAGAAGACGAAAAAAAGATAGCTACCACCCTCAAAAAAGGGTTGGTTGAAAATGGCTATCATGTAGACCTTGCTTTTGACGGATTAATTGGTAAAAGACTATTTGACTCCAATAACTATGATCTACTTATCCTGGACATTAACCTTCCGGGCATGAATGGATATGAGCTGTGTAAAGCTGTCAGAAATAACAATCAACATATACCTATCATTATGTTGACAGCTATGAATACCACAGAAGATAAGATCGAAGGATTTGATACAGGAACTGACGACTATATCATTAAACCATTTGAATTCAAAGAATTATTGGTTCGGATTCGAGCACTACTGAAGAGAACCATGAATCAGCAATTACCGACCGGTAATATCTTAAAAGTAGCAGATCTGGAAATGAATTTGGATACCAAAGAAGTAAAACGAGCTGATCAACCTATTACACTTACCGCTAAAGAGTTTCAATTATTGGAATATTTTATGCGTAACCGAAACCGAGTACTCTCTAGAGCAGATATCGCCGAAAGGGTTTGGGAAATTGATTTTGATACGCAAACCAATGTTATTGATGTGTATGTGAATTATCTCAGAAATAAGATTGATAAGAAATTCGACACCAGACTCATCCATACACAGGTAGGTATGGGTTACATCATGAAAGAGAGTAACTGATGAAAATAAAATACCGCATTACGATCCTATTTACTTTACTCGTTACTTTCATACTCTTTTTCGTATGCGCTTCCATTTATTACTTTTCTGATTTAAATAGACAATTAGATTTTCAAAGAAGGCTGCGGAATAGAGCGCTATCTACCATCAGCTTACTCGTTAAAGTAGAAGGTATTGACCGAGAATTACTACAGCGTATTGATCAAAATATGCTTATATCGCTCCGCGAAAAAAGTGTCATTGTGTATGATCATACTAACAAGGAGATTTACCGTTTCAGAGACGAAGGAGCTACACTAGAAAGAGCATCTAATACAATACTTCAATATGCAAGAGAAAATGGAGAGTATGTTTACACAAATGGAAATAGAGATGTAATCGCGATCAAATACCGTGCTGGCAATCAAGAGTATATATCTGTAGCTGCTGCATATGACAAAGAAGGTATTGAAAAAATGAGTGAGCTCAAATTTGTACTCTTGGTAAGTTTTATTAGCGGAACCTTAATCACACTTTTATCAGGCTTGATTTTTTCTTCTAGATTAGTAGTGCCTATCAAAAAGATCAACAGTGAAGTGAAAGAAATTTCATCCCAGAATCTTTCCAGAAGAATTATCCTGAATGAAACAAAAGATGAGCTTTATGAGCTTTCCTCTACCTTCAATGAGTTATTAACGAGACTTCAACAGTCATTTGAAATTCAAAGAAGATTCATTGCCAATGCATCACATGAACTCTCTACCCCACTCACTTCTATTTCAAGTCAACTAGAAATTACATTGCAGAATAGCAGAACTGCAGAAGAATATAAGACCGTTTTACTTTCCGTATATGACGATGTTAAAAATCTGAATAGACTAACCAGAAGCTTACTAGAATTGGCTAAAGCAAGTGGCACTTCCGACGGAATGGAGTTATCACTTGTAAGAATAGATGAGTTATTGATGAAGCTTCCGGTAGAATTACGAAAGACCAATGAGCGATTCAAAGTAGAGTTACACTTCGACACTTTTCCTGATGATGAAGACAAATTATTGGTATTTGGCAATGGCGATCTACTGGACAGTGCAATAAAAAATATTGTCTTGAACGCTTGTAAGTATTCAGACGATAACACAGCAAACGTCGGACTAAATTTTTCAGATGATGAATTAAGGATTGTAGTTATTGATCAAGGTCCCGGAATTAAAAAAGAAGAACATTTACTGGTATTTCAACCATTCTTTAGAGGTAATAATGAAACAACCACAGAAGGTTTTGGATTGGGCCTTTCACTGGCTTCTAGAATTATAAAACTTCATAAAGGAAATATCCAACTCGACAATAATGAACCCCATGGTAGCATCTTTACCATCGCATTACCTATCGCCCGAAAGTTCCATCAGATTTGATATACTCTACACCGGACTTTGAGTCAATTCTATTCTAATATTATTCTAATCTTGTCTTAATCATTGCTTAATAGCATGTAGAGATATTGCAATAAAATATTTAAGACTGTTATTATTTGCTCAGGGTTTAGTTTAAAGCCGCTCTTGTCTAAGAGTGGCTTTGTTTTTTTACACGATTCAATTTATAATCTACTTCTAATTCAACACTAATTCGCTTTTAAGAGCACTACAAAACCTTTGTCCATACACAAAAATCGAATTATGATTACAGTAATTATACCTGCACTAAATGAAGAGAGAACAATTGCAAGTGTTGTAAAATATTGTTTCTCTAAACCTATAGTTTCTGAAATTATAGTAGTGGATGATAAATCATTTGATAATACTGTAAAATGTGCACAGGAAGCAGGTGCTAAAGTAATCACGAGTACTAAACTTGGAAAAGGCGCATCTATGCGTGACGGATTATTATGTGCCAAGAATAATATTATTGTTTTTCTGGATGGCGACATTGACCCATACCCGGAAAAAATGATCGAAAAAATGACAGATCCTATTCTGAATGATCAAAGCGATTTTATCAAAGCTTCTTTTGCAAGAAATAGTGGCAGGGTTACAGAATTGGTAGCAAAACCATTGCTCAGTATGTTTTTTCCGGCTCTCTCCCATTATTCTCAACCGCTTAGTGGTATGATTGCAGGTAAAAAAAAGTTTTTTGAGAATATTGATTTTTTCAATGATTATGGTGTTGATATAGGCATTCTAATTGATATGCATACCCAAAATGCAAGAATTGAAGAAGTAAACATCGGGTACATTGAAAATGATAGTAAACCGCTTCATGAACTAGGTAAAATGAGTAAAGAAGTAGCCGGCGCCATTCTTAAAAAAGCATTTAGCCAAAATACCAATGCGATTTCTATGGAAGAATTTCAATCAATCAATATCATCCGTGATCAAATGGAAATGGCCTTCACAGAACAATTGAAAGATGCTAAGAAAATGGTGGTATTGGATATGGATGATACGATTTTGAAAGGACGTTTCGTAGATACATTTGCCCAACGATTCGGTCTTACAGAACAGCTCTCTGAGATCAGAACCCGTATTACAGATAGTACGCTACGCACCAAGGCAATAGCTAAAATGTTTAAAGGTAAACATCTTGGGGAACTGATGGAAACGATAGAGAGTATTGCATTGGTGAAGGATGTTGCAGCTGTCATTAAAGAACTGCATCAAAGAGAATATGTGGTAGGTATTATTACAGACAGCTATGACTTTGTAGCAAATCATATACGCCATAAGATCGGTGCAGATTTTTCATTGGCAAATGAACTTGAGTTTTCCAATAGTGTAGCTACCGGAGAAGTGAAGATTCCTTCATTCTTCTTTCATCATACAAATAGCTCTTGTTTACATACTATTTGCAAATCAAACGCACTAGATCATATTCTGAATAAATACGAGATCAATCATGGCAACTGCATAGCTATGGGTGATAGTGAAAATGATATCTGTATGGTTAAGAAAGCAGGATTTGGGGTGGCCTTCCGTTCCAAAAATGAGTATCTCAAACAAACCGCTGATCTACTGATCCAAGAAGAAAGTTTTGAACCCTTACTAGAATATGCAGTACACTGATATTCTAATATACTTCTAATTCAACACTAATAACCCACTAATTAGGCTCCAGTAGGTTTGATATACAATATGATCCCTTACAAAAACATATTAATACCTATTGATTCTTTACATTCAGCTCAGGTCGCTGCCGAGAAGGCCCTAGAGCTATCCGACCCTGCTGAAACCTGTATTCATTTGGTGAGTGTGATTCGTTTTGATTCACTTTGGCAACGTTTATTGTATACTGAAGCTATTGTAAAGCAACAACGCTATTTTATTAAAAGAAAGGCACTAGCAGAGAAAAAAAATGAAGCCATTAAAACAAGAATTACTCAAATTGCTCCATCAACTATTGTAAAGACGAGTGTAATCATTGAAACAGCCATTAGCGACCACCTAATAAAGTATACACTCACTCACCAAATTGATCTTGTTATTAATACTCAGAAAAAGACCGGAACAGGTTTCAATTGGTTCAAAAAAGATTGGAGTGAAGAATTGGCTCGAAAAGCAAGTGTGGCAGTTCTCACAGTAACTAAGGGATGTTTGAATCATCCCATAAAATCAATACTACTTCCGGTTAAATCATTTGTACCCGAAAGAAAAATTCAAGTAGCATTAGCTTATGCGAAACGATACAATGCTCATATTCATTTAGTAACACTGCTTGATAACAATGATAGCACTGCCAAAATACGAGTAGATGCTTTCTATCTTACTTATAAAATTCTTTCAGAATATGGACATGCACCTCAATACAAAATATTGCAGGGCGCAGACAGCGATGCTGCCTTACTTCGTTATGCAGATCAAATCAAGGCAGACATGATCTTAGTCAATCCGGATAAAAAGAAACGCATCCCTGGACTTATGCGTCAAACGATCACAGACATGCTCAACCCGCTTTCAGCACTTCATATTCTGACTTTGAAACCCCATTTCAAAAGAACTATCTAAAATGTACACTATGCAGAAGAAATTATTTAGCACTGTATTGGCGCTTGCCACTATCATACTCATCGCAGGTGCCCAAACAATTGATGAAGGCAGAAAGCTGTTTGAATATGAAAGATACCGCAGTGCAATTGATGTGTTGAAAAAAGCAACTGCTGCCAACCCACAAGACATTAATGGTTGGTATTGGTTAACTCGTTCACAATTGGCAGCAGGTTATAAAGACAGTGCTACCTTATCTGTAGAACAAATACCCGTTGATCTAAGATCCCAGCCATTGGGCAAAGTGATACAGGGGGCAATACTTCTGCACAAAGAAGACTCCATGGCTTCCATACAACTTTTTACAGAAGCTATTGGTACAAAAAGAAAAAAAGATCCAAACATCCAATTAGCAGTTGCCAATGCCATGATCGATGCTCCAAAAGGGAATCTTTTAAAAGCCATTGAGCTATTAAAAGAAGCGGCTGAAAGAGACAAAAAGAACACATGGATTTTTCTAAGCATGGGCGATGCATATCGCAAACTTTACAATGGTTCAGAAGCTGTAAAAGCTTATCAAGAAGCGATTGATGCCGACGATAAAAATGCAGAAGCCTATTATAAGATCGGAAAGATCTATCAAACTCAAAACAACGTAGAAGTATTCAGTGAGTATTATAATAAAGCTATTCAGGCAGATCCTGATTTTGCACCGGTGTATTATCCATTGTATTATTATTATTACTTCAGGGATGTCAATAAGGCATTGGAATATCTTCAAACATATATTAGTAAAACAGACTACAGTATAGAAAATGAATACATGTTAACGGATTTGTATTATGTATCTAAAAAATACAATGAAGCCATTCAAACTGCACAACAAGTATTACTAAAAGAAGGCAATAACGTTAAACCTCGTATCTATAAGTTGATGGCTTATAGCTATGATGGACTTGAAGACCTGAACAATGCTGAAAAATGGATGAAAGACTATTTTGAAAAAGAAAATGACACCAATTATGTAGCGAAAGATTTCGATTTAATGGGAAAAATTGCTACAAAGCAAAATGAAAATAATGAAGCAGTAGTCTGGTACGAAAAAGGTTATCAGTTAGAAAAAGATACCACCGCTAAAATTGAGTATGTAAAAAAGATCATGGCATTATATAAAGCGGAAAAGAACTATTCACAACAGGCAAATTGGAATGGTGAACTCTATAAGTTAAATGCTCCATTTACCAATGTTGATATTTTCAATTGGGGTGTCGCACATTATAATGCCAAGAATTACCAAATGGCAGACAGTGTTTTTGGCATCTATGCAACGAAATACCCTGATCAAACCTTTGGTTATTATTGGCGAGCCAGAAGCAATGCCGCCATTGATACAGCCATGGAAATGGGTATTGCTATTCCGCACTATGAAGACATGATTGATGTTGCCCTGAAAGACACCACAAGTGTAAATAACAAAAAATGGTTAATTGAAGCATACGGATACATTGCAGCATACAAAGTAAATGCTGAGAAAAAATATGATAGTGCATTACAACTATATGACAAGATCCTTGAACTGGATCCTGCCAATAATGATGCAGAGAAATACAAGGAGATTCTCGAAAAGATCATGGCTGAACAAGCCAAACAAGCCTCAAAAGAGCCACAACGAGATTCACAATAATAGGTTTTAGTAGGTTTCAAGGTTTATAGAAAAATGGGTCGGATGATTATCCGGCCTTTTTTCTGTAGGTACTCTATACTACCTTTATTTTATGAAAATTCAGTTATGGTCAGTAGGCAAGCCACATGACCCCTATGTAAAAGCTGGAATAGAGGACTTTACCAAACGTTTGGGAAATTATTTCTCCGTACAATGGCAGATCATTCCGGCACCTAAGCAGGCAGCCACTATGGCCGATATCGCTTTAAAAAAAGCAGAAGCTACTTCTATTCTGCAATTGCTAGAAAAAGACGACTACCTCATTTTACTGGATGAAAGAGGAAAACAATTCAGCTCTCCTGAATTGGCAGATATACTACAAAAAAGAGCTAATGAAAGTACAAAGCGACTTATCTTTTTGATTGGGGGTGCCTATGGCGTAGACGAAACGGTAACCCAAAGAGCTAATATAGCATGGAGTCTTTCGAAATTAGTGTTCCCGCACATGCTTGTGAGATTGATATTGGCTGAACAGCTTTACCGCGCCTGTACAATTTTACGAAATGAAAAATATCATCATGTGTGAAAACGCTTAAATTGCAACTATGTTCTCGATCACCATTATTATTCTGATACTCACTTGTATCATTTCATTTACTGCTTTTTCTAATCAAAGGGTTATTGATGACCTCATCTTTTATCCTCCAGCTATAACACAAAGAAATCAGTGGTATCGTTTTATTACTAATGGTGTGATCCATGCTGATATCGCACACTTAGCATTTAACATGTTTTCATTTTACATGTTTGGAGAGTTTGTAGAAAGGTATTTTGTAGCAATTTTTGATGAGAAAGGTAAGATCCTATACTTAGCTATGTATGTTAGCGCATTGGCTGTATGTTTGATACCTACCTATTTTCAAAATAGAGATAATTATTATTATCGAAGTTTGGGTGCATCGGGCGCGGTGTCCGCAGTAATCTTTGCCGGCATTTTTTTAGCGCCGACAATTAAGCTTGGTTTACTTTTTTTACCAGCATTTATTCCCGGTTTTGTGTTTGGGCCTTTGTATTTGATCTTATCTGCTTATATGGCGAAGCGCGGCGGCGACAATATCAATCACTCAGCACATTTTTGGGGGGCGGTATGGGGCGTAGTATTCGTAATCGTTACATGCTTGTTATTAACAGGATTCAACCCTATTACAAGTTTCTTGAACCAAATAAAAGATTATTTCTCATAACGAAATAAAACTGCTTTTTGCGTGGACGACTTCACACGGAATCGATGATCCATTCGATATCCAATCACCCATACAATTCGTTGATCAGACTCTAATACCCAAACATTTTCTTTATCTGTCAATGATAACTTTTGATCGATAAAAAATCGACTCAGTTTCTTTTTCTTATTCAATCCTAATGGATAAAAATAATCCCCGACTTTCCATTTGCGTAATACCAACGGATAACGCAATTCATCTTGATCGATCAATGCCTCATTAGAATTTGAGCGAATCGTAAGATCATCGGTATTACGAATGGCAAGTCTGATAGATGCTGTATGGATTTCCTTGGTTTCTTTCTCAATCAAAACGATGGAAGACTTCTCGGTATTGACAAGGGAAAGAATCATATGATTCCTATTCTTGATCAAACGGTGGGTAGGTGAACTCAATACACTTCCATTGTCAGCATCCAATAATTTGATCGCTTCAAATGTTTGACCGGGTGTAAATCCAAATGGCTTTAATAACTCATAAGAAATAGTTACCAATGGGCGCGCTTTTTTCCATGCTAGAATCGGGATGATGATTTCATTATCCTGTTGACGAATCAATTTTTTTAATTGTAACTGTACGCCATCTTCATACAATTGATAAGCCTCCTGCAATCGTAACACGGAATGTTTTAAATTTTCATCCGCAGTTGGATATTGTGTTCGAATCAAGGGCAAAACTTGATTACGGAAAAAGTTACGGGTATAATCATCATGCTGATTCGAAGAGTCTTCTACATATTTGAGCCCCTCTGCATTGGCATATTCTTGTAATTGTTGCTTTGAAAAAGAAAGCAATGGCCTGAGAAGTTTTTGTTCAGGCTTATAATGATCCATACCGACAAGCCCCATCAATCCAGACCCTCTAAATAAGTTCATGAGAACGGTCTCATTATTATCATCGGCGTGATGCGCCGTGACGAGGTATACATTTTTTGAATACGCACCAACAAGTTCTTGCCGAACCTGCTCAAACCAATCGTATCTCAACATCCGTGCTGCTTCCTGAGTAGAAATTTTATGCGCAGCAACAAATTCCTTTGTATCAAATTTTTTGACCATTATCGGCACACTCCATTGTTCTGCCATTTGCCTGACAAAGCTTTCGTCGCGATCACTCTCTTGCCCTCGTAATTGAAAATTGACATGCGCAACAGTAATCTGAAACCCGGAAGATTGTAATAAGTGCATCAACACAACACTATCAACTCCTCCACTCACTGCCACCAATAAATGACAATGCTCAGAAGTAAGCCAGGGAAACTGGGTCTTGATTTTTTGTTGAAAGCGTTGGTGCAAGCTCATAGGTATATCTTCTACCCTTTTTTAACTTCTTTCGCCCAGGTATCTTTCAATGTTACCGTTCTGTTGAAGACGAGTTTTTCATGAGTACTGTCCTTATCCAAACAGAAATATCCTTTACGAAGGAACTGATAACGACTTTCACTAGAATCAGCTGCTAAAGCAGGTTCTGCGAATGCATGGCCGATCACTTCTAGTGATTCTGTATTGATATGATCTTTAAAATCTCCTTCGGCGTTTCCCACATCTTCTACTTTAAAAAGTCGATCATACAATCGTACTTCTGCTTTCACAGCATGACGAGCACTTACCCAATGCAATGTACCTTTTACATTGATTCCCGAAGTATCCGAACCACTTTTACTTTCAGGAATATAAGTACAATGTAATTCGGTGATATTACCTTCATTGTCTTTGATCACTTCATCACAACGAATGATGTATGCACTTTTCAAACGAACCATTTGTCCGGGAGCTAGTCTGAAATACTTTTTTGGAGCTACTTCCATGAAATCATCTCTTTCAATATAGAGTTCTTTACAGAAAGGAATTTCACGGTTTCCTGCATTGGGATCCTCAGGATTATTTTCGCTTAAGAGCATCTCCACGTCACCTTCATAGTTGGTAATGATCACTTTTAATGGATCGAATACCACCATTCGTCTGACAGCCACTTTATTCAAATGCTCGCGTACACAAAACTCAAGTAATCCGACATCAATCAAATTATCTCTTTTTGCAACACCGATACGATCACAAAACTCACGAATGGCTTCCGCTGTGTAGCCTCTTCTGCGCATACCACTGATGGTGGACATACGTGGATCATCCCAACCATTGACATGTTTTTCATTTACCAACTGTAACAGCTTACGTTTACTCATGACGGTATAAGTCATGTTCAATCGTGCAAATTCATATTGTTTGGAAGGGAAAATTTCCAGTTGTTCAATGAACCACTCATACAATGCACGGTGTGGAATAAATTCAAGCGTACAAACAGAATGGGTAATATTTTCGATGGCATCACTTTGTCCATGTGCGAAATCATACATTGGATAGATACACCACTGATCGCCTGTACGGTGATGATGCGCATGCTTGATACGATAAATGATCGGGTCACGCATATGCATATTCGGATGTGCCATATCAATTTTAGCCCGCAATACTTTTTCCCCATCTTTGAATTGTCCGGCTCTCATAGCTTTGAACAACTCAAGATTTTCAGCAACAGAACGATCTCTAAATGGACTATTGGTGCCCGCTTGTGTAGGTGTACCCTTTTGTTGAGCGATCGCTTCACTGGTACTATCATCTACATAAGCCAGTCCTTTTTCTATGAGTTTGATGGCAAAACCATACAACTGTTCAAAATAATCAGATGCATATCTTTCTTCTGCCCACTCAAATCCAAGCCAACGAACATCATCTTTGATACTTTCTACATATTCGGTATCCTCTGTAACTGGATTGGTATCATCAAAACGAAGATTGGTAGTGCCACCATATTTTTTAGCCAATCCAAAATTCAAACAAATGCTTTTGGCATGACCAATATGGAGATACCCATTGGGTTCAGGGGGGAAACGGGTAACAATAGATTTGTATTTACCACTGCTTAGATCTGCTTCAACGATCTCTTCAATAAAATTCAGGCTCTTTTCTTCAGACATACGACTTAGTTAGGCCTGCAAAGTTAAGCTTTGTAGGTCAACTGAGGTCTTCCGGGATATGGTAGTTACGAAGGAAATTAACGGCTGCTATCATATCATCATGCAATACCCTATCCTGCTCATTGAAGCTCACTTTTTCCCGGAAAGCGCCTACCAAGTGCTCAATATATGGACTACTACGGTCAGGGCGACGGAAATCCAATGCTTGTGCAGCACTCATCAACTCAATGGCCAATACCTTTTCAACGTTTTCCATGATCCTAAAGCATTTGGTGGCCGCATTGGCACCCATGCTAACATGGTCTTCCTGGTTGTTGGAAGATGAGATACTGTCTACCGATGCCGGTGTACAAAGCTGCTTGTTTTCACTCACAATACCGGCGGCCGTATACTGTGGAATCATGAATCCGGAATGTAATCCCGGATTTTTTACCAGGAATAAGGGCAATCCTCTTTGTCCGCTGATGAGTTGATACGTTCTTCTTTCAGCGATATTACCGATCTCACTCATAGCGATAGATAGATAATCCAATGCAATAGCGAGTGGCTGACCATGAAAATTGCCTCCACTAAGGATCAGATCATCATCCGGAAATACGTTTGGATTATCGGTCACGGAATTGATCTCACGGATGAAAACAGAAAGTACATGTTCAAAAGCATCTTTCGATGCTCCATGCACTTGTGGAATACAACGGAAGGAATAAGGGTCTTGTACTTGTTGTTTGGATTGTTTTGCAATGGTACTTCCTGCAAGGTATCTTCTCAATGCAGTAGCTGTTGCTACTTGTCCGGCATGAGCCCTGATAGCGTGGATCTGTTCTTTTAATGGTTCGGTAGTACAATCAAATGCATCAAAAGACAATGCACTGATCAAATCAGCCATGTGCAAGAGATGTTCTGCTTTTTTGAGGCAGTATAATCCATAGGCACTCATGAATTGTGTTCCATTGATCAGTGCCAATCCCTCTTTACTCTGTAATTGAATAGGACTCCATCCTAATTCTTTAAGCGCAGCAGATGAAGGCATTTTTTTTCCTTTGAAATACACTTCACCCAACCCGATCAAAGGCAAACTCAAATGACTGAGTGGTGCGAGATCACCTGAAGCTCCTAAAGAACCTTGGGTATAGATCACAGGAAGTACTTCGTGGTTGTACATTTCCATGAGACGTTTCACGGTGTCGATTTGCACCCCACTATGCCCATAACTCAGTGACTTGATCTTGAGCATGAGCATCAATTTTACGATATCTGCAGGTACTTCTTCACCCATTCCACAGGCATGAGATACCAATAAATTGTATTGCAGTTGACCGATCTGATCCGCATCGATCTTCACATTTTGGAGAAAACCAAACCCGGTATTGATCCCATAGAAAAGACGGTCTTTTTCCGCCATTTTCCGATCAAGGTATTCCCGACAGGCAAGGATACGCTCATGGGCGTCGAAAGTGATAGAAACATGCTGGTGAAAGTCCAGTAAATTCTTAATTTGACTAAAATGCAGCCATTTTCTGTCTAAGGGCAAGTAATTATAGCTCATGGAAGCAATCCTTTGCCGCAAAGTAAGGAGTTTTGGGAGAAGGAAAAGAGAAAGCCATTTGATTTGATGGACTCATGTTTTTTTCTTTATTTTGCGGCTCTGAAAAAAATTAATTTTCCTGAATATCAGGACGATTAAGGACCGGTAGCTCAGCTGGATAGAGCAACTGCCTTCTAAGCAGTAGGTCATTGGTTCGAATCCAATCCGGTTCACAAAAGCCTCACAAATTTGTGGGGCTTTTTATTTTGCTCATGATTGAATTGAGCATCCCGATTTTTTATCGGGAAGGTCATTGGTACTACCGATTAATCGGGACAATCTTATTCACCAGCATAATAGAAATGTAGTGCCATTATAAATCATTTCCCGCCATTCGCCTTTAAATCATTCAAACAATTCGCATCTAATTGTGGGATATTGTTGTTCAACATATTCATTAGACCGGTTGTCTCAATAGTGTAATACATCAGACAATTGGTATTGGTGCAATGTGCTCTATTATCAGCATCTTCATGTGACGTCACCATACCTGTTCCATTATTCACCAATCCAAGTATATGTCCGATCTCATGCAGCAATACACCCGATTCTACTTTTATCCTGCTCGCCTGATTAATGCCGCCACTATTCGCTTGTATGGTTTTACCGAATAAACAAACCGAAGTATTTCGATAGGCGATTCCAACTACATTGCCTTTATCAAAACCTGCATCAGTTACATATACGTAAACAGTAATTTTATTCCCATCTGTATAAACCGTTCTATTCTTATCCGTGAAATCAGTGATATCGGATAATGATACAGTTGTTTTTCCAATAGATACCACTTGTTTGCTCTGTACAGTAATACCTGCTGGTTTATTCAATCTTTGTTCTAGAAACGTTCTCAAGTTGACTAAGCTTTGCTCTTGTAACTGCATACCGGGGCCGAACTGTATTTCTACGGTTAATGATGTATAGGTTTGATCAGCCAATAATTCAGCGGCTGAAGCACCCACCCCGCGGTGATCATTGATACCTACCGGACCGGATAAAACAACAGAGGTTGTTTCTTTCTTACAGGCAAGGATGAAGAATAAAAAAGCCCCAATAACATAGTTTCTCATACCTGTTGATTTTCTATCTAAAAACGATATGAAAAAATGATGCCAAAAGATAAACGTGTAAGAATCAGACGATCTCCACCCCTATAAATCATCTGATAAACCGATCATCCTAAAAAGTCTTAAAATCTTCTATACAAATAAAATTCATGTATGATTTTTTATTAATTTAGAATAACCCCTGTATGCTTATATAACTAATTATCTGCTCTACTTGAAAATCCAAACCATGCAACTCTTCAGACAACTTTATTGTCTGGCTTAACGTATGTATTTGAAGTAAATGAAATGACCTCTTTGTTACATTTTCGACATATCCGATTCATTGCGCTGGGGCTGATCTTGATATCTATTTTAACCACGGGTCATTATGCAAGTGCTCAATGTCCTCCCAATATTGGTTTTGAAAAAGGCAATTTTGATAACTGGGAAACATTGAAAGGCTCTATTGATGGTGCAGGCAACATCACCATGACCGCTCAAGTTCCTGATCCCGGTAATCATGTCATAATGAGTGCTGCTGCAGATGGCAAACTTGTGGATGAATATGGTGGATTTCCTATTGTGTGTCCGAATGGAAGTGGTTATTCAGTTCGACTAGGGATGGCAAATGGCGGAAGGGATGCACATGGACTTGCATACACGTTTGTAGTTCCCAAGACAAATGGTGATTACAGTATCATTTATAATTATGCAGTTGTATTGGAAAATCCAACACATCAGCCACATGAACAACCATTATTTAGTGTGAAAGTGTTCAATGTGACTGATAACAAATATGAAAGTTGCGGGTCCTTTCAATTTATTGCAGCAGCAGATCTACCCGGTTTTAGACTTTCTACAGCAGGAAGACCTAATGTTTATTATAAAGACTGGGCACCTATCACTTTAAAACTTCCCGGTTTTGAAGGCAAAACTTTACGATTAGAATTTACTGTGAACGATTGTACTCTTGGCGGTCATTTTGGTTATGCTTATGTTGATATCAATGAAAACTGTACAACTCCTATTACCGGAAATGTTTTTTGTGAGGATGCTACCAAAATGACATTGACAGCCCCTTATGGATTTCAAGGCTATCGTTGGTTCACCGATGATTTTTCAAAATCATTGGGAGATAAAAACACCTTGAAACTCACCCCCGCTCCTCCCGTGGGCACCAGGCTTGCGTTAGAGATCACTCCATTTCCGAATCAAGGATGTTTGGATACCTTGTATACTACGATCACAAAATCATTGGATCCTTTTACATTTAATTTAATAGAATCGATCGATGCATGTAGGTTTCCGGGGTTAGATCTCACCAAACCAGATCTTGTGAAAGGCAGTACACCCGGGCTGACCTATAACTATTTTGTTGACAACGATGAATCCGTTTTCGTTACCAATCCCAAAGCCATTATTAACTCCAGCGCCTACTATGTGAAGGCCAATAACAAAGCAGGTTGTACTGATACAAAACCAATTTTCGTAACGATTAGGGATAATCCTGTAATAAAAGTAGTCAGTACGATCGCTGAGTGTATTCCCAAAACTGTCAATCTAAAGGATCCTTCTGTTGTTGCAGGTAATAGATCCGATCTTACTTACTCATTTTGGGAAGATAAAGAGGCTACCAAACCATTGGTGAATGCGAACGCTATTGCCAAATCCGGAACTTATTACATACAAGCAGCCGATACATATAAATGTACGGGTATGCAAGCTGTAGAAGTTTCTATTACACCGGTACCTAATACTGTGATCAATAACTTTACTGCATGCGGTTCTTTGCTATTATCAACAGTAAACCCTGCTGCCGGAAGCGATCCTACTGCAACGGTTAGTTATTGGAATGATGCTGCAGCTACAACAAGCAAACTATCAGACCAACACTTATTCTCTGTTACAACCGACTATTATGTAAAAGTAACTTCGTTTGGCGGATGCTCTGTTATTAAACCTGCAAAGGTGACCATTCATTCGTATCCTGATTTTAGCGTCAAAGAACCTGCTGCTGTACGCATACCACAAACGGTGAATTTAGGCAGTACCGTACCACCTAGTCAGCAATGGCGTTATACCTATTGGGAAGACAGTGCTACCACCAAAGTTCTGATGAATCCTGATCGTGTGCTTAAATCAGGAACATATTTCATCAAGGCTACTACTAATGAGGGCTGCTCTGTGACACAGCCGGTAGATGTGAAGATCGAGGATGCCATCATTCAACCCGCTAATGTTTTTTCGCCAAATGGAGATGGCATTAATGATACATGGGTCATTCCATTGATTGAGTATTACCCTGAATCCACCATAGAGATCTTTACCAGAAATGGTCAATCCATCTACCAATCCAAAGGCTATTCGCGTGTTTGGGATGGCAGATCCAATGAAGGGAAAATAGTTCCGATAGGCGTTTATTATTATGTAATCAAAGCTTCTCCTAAGTTGAAACCGTTCGCAGGTACAATAACCGTACTTTACTAACTGTTTATCCCTGAATGATTCTGTATTTTCGCTTCATAAGACCAGCCTTATGGATGTTAAGATCGAAGATTCCTGGAAAGCAGTTCTGAAACATGAATTCACCAAACCCTACTTTTTACAGGTAGCAACACACCTGAAAACAGAAAGGGCAACCGGTGCCATCATTTATCCACCGGGCTCACTTATTTTTAATGCATTCTTCTCCACCCCTTTTGATCAATTGAAAGTGGTCATCTTAGGACAAGATCCTTATCATGGTGCCGGTCAGGCGCATGGGTTAAGTTTTTCGGTACCTGCAGGAGTTCCACCACCACCTTCATTAGTAAATATTTACAAAGAACTGAATAAAGACATTGGTATGCCCATTCCTAAAACCGGTGATCTTACAAAATGGGCCAAACAAGGTGTACTATTACTAAACGCAGTACTCACGGTTAGAGCCAATGAACCTGCAAGCCATGCGAAAATTGGATGGATGGATTTTACAGATGCGGTCATCCGAAAAATATCTGATGAAAAGGAAGGGATCATTTTTTTATTATGGGGAAGATTTGCGCAAGAAAAACAAATCTTGATCGATGAAACCAAACACCATGTATTGAAAGCAGCACACCCTTCTCCATTCAGTGCCGATAAAGGTTTTTTTGGATGCAAACATTTCAGTAGAACCAATGAGTTATTAATGAAACAGGGCTTGTCTCCTATTGACTGGGATTTATCAACAGAAGTACCTACACCATGAAAAAAATAAATGATACACCTGTTTGGAAGCTGATTATTGGACGAATCATTGCTATTTATGCATTGATTCTATTCATTATAACAATGATCCCTGCCATCATTTTTTACCTGCCATGTTTTTTGCTCAATGATCCCGCAAAAGCAAGTTGGCACAGACATGTATCTCGTGTTTGGATGTGGATCTATCTACACCTCATTGGTTGCCCATTAAGTGTAAAAGGAAAAGAACATTTTACAAATGAAACCAACTTTGTCATCGTTTGTAATCATAATAGTCTGATGGATGTTCCGGTGAGTACTCCTTTCATGCCAAGACCTAACAAAACCATTGCTAAAAAAAGTTTTGCCAAAATCCCACTCTTTGGTTGGATCTACACTTTTGGCAGCGTACTCGTTGATCGTAAAAGTGATGAAAGCCGCAGAAAGAGTTATGAAGAAATGAAACAAATGCTGGCGATCGGATTGGATATGCTGATTTATCCGGAAGGAACCCGCAATAGAACCGCAGACCCTTTGAAAAGTTTCTATGATGGTGCTTTCAGATTAGCAGCAGATACAGGAAAACCTATGCTACCCGTTATTTTGTTACACACCAAAAAAGTTTTACCGGCACATATTTTTTTCTACCTAATGCCACATCGTCTTGAAATGCATTTTCTTCCTCCAATTGAATCCAAAGGAAAATCTGCTACTGAATTAAAAGAAGAATTATTCTCTATTATGTGGAATTACTATCAAGAAAATGCTTGATACAGCTATTAAAACCCGGAATTAGAAAACACTCGGCTTCTGTTGATCCGTAGATCACGCAAAATACCTGATTTAGGATTGATCGTAATATTAAAGGAACGAAATAATCCAATAGGTGTAACATTTACAGACAATTGCCAGCAATGCATTTCTCGTGTAATGAACATACTGAATTGTTGTAAACCTCCTTGCGTGATATCGTAGTACCCGTTACCTCCTAATTTCCATTTATCAGTGAGACTAAAATCTCCATTGAAATTAATACTTGAAAATAATTGTGTTTCAAATCCTGAGAAATCGGGTTTCAATATGCGACTAAAATTGAGTGAATAAGCAAGATTTAAACTCCAGGGTATATTGAAGTCTGTAAACTCAGCGGGATTTGCTCTAGCAAATTGCAATTGTCTTTGCTGCTCCTCAGGTGTCATGAAAGGATCGATCGGTATATCTCGATCTTTTTCAGAACTGCCATCTTTTGGTTTGCTCGAAAATGAAGTAGACACTGCAAGGTTACCACTGGTAATTCTTCCGAATTTCATTTTTGCAGGATCAAATAAGACGCGATTCACACGATAACCTTGTCTGTCGACATCATAAGGGTCCAGATTCATCCCCGCAGTAATATTGATCTTATCAAACAGCGTGCTACGTGCATAAATATTGAAATTGCCAAGTGCAAAACTGTCTGCTAAGAAATTATAAGATGAATTGAATCCGAAACCATCGATCAGCTTTATTTTTTTGGTTGCTTTACCGGTGCTATCGGTTTTATCTTTCACTTTCATCTCGAGCAGGTTATCTACACCAAATGAAACACCTCCAAACGTACCTTCCGAAAAAGCTCCGATGATGCCACCTTCAAACTGAGAAAAGCGAAGCTGTCTTCCGGTAGAATCTACTTGGGTATTGTAGTAATACTTCTTCGCCATATCAGGTCTATAGTTCAAAGACAGACTGGGCCTAACCTCATGTCTGATGGTTCTGCCACCATCTTTTGATTTGATACTGTACGTACCAAAAATTCGCGTGTTGGCACTAATACCAAACGCCATTTGTCTGGCTGTATAAAAACCACGTTGAATAGATGTATCTACTTTTTTTGCACTGCTATTCCAGCTCCTGAAAATTCTCTGCCCATACCAACGCTCTTCATAAGATACACTTGGCGCTAGAGTAATTGGGCCTAAAGAAGGCAGTGAAAGAGTGATGGGTATATTGTGTTGAGCTCCCCACTGCATAGTATCCAACATCCGCCTGAAATTAAAAGCTGTATCATAAAATGACAACTGGTTTTGTAGGTTGCCACTATAGCCAACACCTATTTTTTCATACCATTTAGCGGTTCCTATCTGTTCTTTTCTTTGGAATGGATAAAATGTAACTACGTTAAAATTCACCGTTGGTAAATTCAGATTCACCAATCGGGTATTGTTATTCTGGTTGTGATTGGCATTCATAGAAAGGTTGTATTTACCTCGCCAATCTTTCGTGTAGTTAACAGATGAACTTAACTGATTCTGAAAGTTTTGAAACGGATTGTTCAATAAGTTTTGGTTGAAGCGTGTGCTACCAAAGTTTACATTACCGGAAAAGCTGGTCCCGGGCCTTGCTCTACTATCACGATTATGTGACCAATTGATCATGAATGAGCGGCTTCGATTGAATTCCTCTTTTGAAACAGCGCTCCTATTCAATGCTTTCGTGTTTTGTATGGTCAGATTGAAATTCCCAGTATACGCATAACGTTTGATATACTTTGAGTTAAAATTGGCCATCCAACCACCATAAGAATAAAAGTTGGTTCTGGTGGTAAGGTCTACATACTCATTGATGAGAAAATAATACCCTAATCCTTCCAAACCCAGACCAAAATCCTCACTGGCAGTAAAAGCAGGTGCCATGAGTCCGGACTGAGCTCCTCTGTTTAAAGGGAAGAGACCAAAAGGAATACCCACCGGCATTGGAACACCTTCAAACTCCGGGAAAGCAGCACTGGAAATACCCAGTTTATTATTGATGATTTTCATCTTGCCAGTTCTAAAAGCAAAATGGGGAGTATCTAAATTGCAGGTTGTAAAACGGGCTTTACTGGCAAAGACCTCTGTGGCGCTGATCTTTTTTAATTTCTGCGCATTGACATAGATCTCTCCTTCTTGGAAAAAAGTATTCTTGGTTAACCCTTTTGCCGATCGCATATCATAAAAAATCGAATCACTCACTGATTTCATTTCCCCTTGTGTGAATTGCGGCTTACTCATCGGGTTGCCGGTAGAATCCAAAGACCCATACGCTTTTACCATTTGAGATTGCTGGTCATAACGAATGGTAGCCGCTTCCATCAGTAAATCTTTGTATTCAGTTTTTGCTTTTCCATATAGCAAAAACTCCTTGGTATCAATGATCAAAACACCCGAATCCATAGCCGTGTATTTGATAGGTGCATCAATAGAATCCTTAGAGATCTTAAGGGTATCTACTCTGGAAACTGAGTCGAGACGTTGTTTTTGTAAAAGACTGTCAGACTTTGTGCGGGTGGTATCTGCTTTTTTAGGAAGCGTGATCGTGTCTTTGAATACCGGAACAAAGTGATTGCTTGTATAAAAAGCGGCAACATTGTTCTGCGTAAGAAATGTTAATATGAGCAAATATCCACACACCACAATAGGAAGCATGCTTTTTGCGTTAATTTTACGGCGTTTGCTCATATTCACTGGACAAAAATAGTGTTTGAAACGTGTAAACCGAACTCTGGGTATAATCCTTTAACGAATTGATATGATGCGTGTTAAATATGCTGCTTTTGTTTTGTTAAGTTTAGGGATCGCTTTCCTCAGTGCTTTTACGGGTCCTGTTGGTAAACCACAGCAGAAACAGGTATTGAAAAGAATAATCATCGATGCTGGACATGGTGGTGAAGATGTTGGTGCTCGTGGCAGGTATTCTACCGAAAGCCAAATATCACTGGAAGTTGCTTTAAAGCTTGAGAAGATGCTACAGGCTGCATTACCGGACGTTGACATCGTTATGACTAGACGTACCGATGTATTCCATTCGGTGATCCAAAAAGCAGATATCGCCAATCAAGCTAAAGGCGATCTTTTCGTATGTATACACGTTAACTCAGCTGCTCCATCTCGCCACAGGGAGTTTGTAGGTTATAAAACCGTCACAGTCAAGAGAAAAGGAAAATCTGTTAAACAAAGAGTGAAGGACTATAGAACCTGGACAACCCCCAATCCTGCCAAAGGAACAGAGACTTTTATATACGGTGTTGATAAGACCGATGAGCGTAAGGCCGTTGCCACAGAAGGCCTGGATGAATACCTGGATAGTGTCTCTATAAAAATATTACAAGCCAGAAAGACATCGGATGCCAATGACCCTACCAAAACCATGTTGGCCAATATCCTCACCCAACAATACTTCCAACGTAGTGCCAAGTTAGCACTGACCATCGAGGAAGAATTTCAGAAAGTGGGGCGTATCAGTCGCCAAGCGCAGCAGCGTAAAAAGGGGATTTGGGTATTACAGGCTGTGAATATGCCTGCCGTACTTGTAGAAACCGGCTTTATTTCCAATCCGGAAGAAGAAGATTATTTGAATAGTGAGAAAGGCCAGATCGAAATCTGTGAAGTGATTACACGTTCCATTCGTCTGTACAAGAACTCACTGGAGAATCAAATAGGCATTTCCGGCAGTGCCGGTTCAAGGAAATAAGTTCCCTTTAACATACATCGTAGAGGCGTACCACAATAAATCTTAGTTTTGCGGTATATGAAGATATCGAATGAAACAAAAGTAGGCGCCCTCACAGCAGTGGCTATTACCTTACTGATTCTCGGATTTAATTTCCTGAAAGGGAAAACACTCTTCAAAACCGGTAATATCATTTATGCAAAATATACCGATACCAAAGGCATCATGGTATCAAATGGGGTATTCATCAATGGATTTCAGGTTGGCTCTGTTTATGATATAGAGAACGCTGATAAAAACCTTTCTGCCATTGTAGTTGCCATTAAGTTGAAAGACAATTATAATATTCCTGCCAACTCTATTGCAAGCATCAAGGAAAATCCACTAGGAAATGCCAGTATCACCATTGCATTAGGAGATGCTGCGACTTATGTGAAATCCGGCGATACCATTTTAACCGCCTCGAATGCGGGATTACTTGGAGATGTGATGAATAAATTAGGCCCAGTTGGCGATCAAATCAAAACAACCGTTGGGTCTTTGGATAGCGTGTTAAAAAATATCAACACCATCTTTGATCCTGCTACAAAAAATAATCTTCAGGAAGTTATTTCGAATATTAATAAGACCACAGCCAGTCTGGTGGTTTCTTCCGCTTCTATTCAAGCAATGCTCAATCAGCAAACAGGTGCTATCACTGCATCGATGAATAACGTGAACAGCTTCACTAAAAATTTGGCCGACAACAATGATAAGGTGACCAAGATGTTGGGAAATGTAGAGAAGACCACTGAGAATTTGTCCAAAGCTGACATTGATGGAACCGTTGCTCAATTGAAAAACTCGATAGAAACATTGAATACTATTCTAGGAAAAATGTCTTCTACAGATGGATCACTTGGAAAATTATTGAATGACAAAGCCCTTTACGATAATTTGACCAATACTGTAAGAAGCGCCAATATTTTAATGGATGATTTACGTGTACACCCCAAGCGTTACGTAAATATTTCTGTCTTTGGTAAAAAAGACAAAAAAGGTCCGCTCATGGCACCATTAGATTCTACCAAGGCTAAACAATAATGTTGAAAAGGTTTCAATATATCAGCCTGTTATTGTGCGGGATGCTCCTGCTTTCGTTTTCATGGTGCATTGCGCAACAAAAAACAGATACAGCATCTCAACCATCACCGGGTCAATTATTGGAGTTTCTTCAAGCAGATAGACAGAATATCAAGAAAATAGATTCACTCAATCAGTTTATCTCTTATGCAGGCAAAGTGAAAGTGAAACAAGATAAAACCTTGTTTTATGCAGACAGTGCGGTGCTGAATCCTATTACAAATGTCTTCGAAGCCTTTGGAAACATTCATATCAATGACGCCGATAGTGTTCATACTTATGCACAGTACCTGAAATATCTTGCAAAAGAAAAACAAGCTTTCCTCAAAAAAAGAGTCAGACTTACGGATGGTAAAAGCACACTTACAAGTGATGAACTTGAATATGATGTAACTGTGAAGATAGGCACCTATCTGAAAGGTGGCAAAGTGGTGAATGAAAAAACAACCCTTACCAGCATAGAAGGGTATTATTATGGTGATACCAGAGATATCATTTTCAAAAGAAATGTAAAACTGGTAAATCCTGATTATAAGATCGACACAGATACACTACAATACAATACCAATACTGAGATCGCCACATTTACCAGTCCTACAACCATTCGCAACGATAAAAAATTAGTCATCAAAACCCGATCAGGATTTTATGACTTAAAAAATAAACGTGCTGAATTATACAAACGTCCTGTCATTGATGATAGCAGCTATACCATGACTGCAGATGATATGGCATTGGATAGCATCAGTGGACTGGGTGAATTCAGAGGTAATGCTGTTTATAGAGGAAAAGATTCAACCAAGGGTTTTGATCTGATCGCTAATAACATCAAAACAAACAATAAGAAGAATTCTCTATTGGCAACGCAAAGTCCTTTATTGTTACTAAAACAAGACAGAGACTCTATTTTTATAGCTGCAGATACTTTTTATTCTGCGAAACTATCAGACTTACTAAAGATCAAAAATGTACCAAGGGTAAGAGATAGTATTGATTTTACTTTTTTAACAGACACCACCAAAGAAGATAGTACGGATAAATATTTTGAGGCTTATTACAACGTGAGAATCTATTCAGACTCAATGCAAAGTGTAGGTGATAGCTTGTTTTATGCTTTAAAAGATTCTGTTTTTCGTTTATTCAAATCACCAGTGGTATGGGCTCAGGCCAATCAGGTATCGGGAGATACCATTTACATGTATCTGAAAAATAATAAGCCCGAGCGTTTGTATGTTTTTGAAAATGCTATGGCCTTAAGTCAGGTAGATAGTAGCATTTATTTCAATCAGGTAAAGGGTAATACCATCAATGCTTATTTTGATACTACCGGACAAATACAATTCCTTCGATCAAAAGGAAACTCAGAGAATGTCTATTATGCTACTGATGAGGAAGGCAATTTTATTGGCGTCAATAAAAACAGTTCTGATGTAGTTGAAATAAGATTTGCAGATGGCAAAGCCAAACGGGTATTATTGATCAATGGTGTTGATGGCACTATGTATCCAATGCGTAAAGTCAACCACGAAGAATTGAAACTCAGAAATTTTCGATGGTTGGATGATAAAAGACCGAAGAGCAGGTACGATATTCTTTCCACTCAATAACCCTTCCCTCCTTTTTTTGTAAATTGCAGGCATGATCTTGCCAAAATTTGTTCATACCAGATTAATTCATCCACTCAGACAATTTATTCATGATAGTCGTGCTATTGGAATTACATTATTGGTCTGCACAGCTGTATCATTAATTGCAGCTAACTGGGGTGAATGGGGTGAGGCTTACAGAAGTATGTGGAATATCAGTTTTGATGGCACTAATGCGCATCATGCTCATTTAGGGTATCTATCATTACCCAATTCTCCCCTGCTGATCATCAATGATGCTTTAATGGCTGCTTTCTTTTTTCTTGCCGGGATGGAGATCAAAAGGGAATTGGTATGTGGCGAATTGGCATCTATCAAAAAATCAGCTTTACCTGTGTTTGGTGCGATCGGCGGAATGTTGGCACCCGCTCTTTTTTTCGGGTTATTCAATAAAGGAACACCCTATATGGAAGGATGGGCTGTTCCTACCGCTACAGATATTGCTTTTACCTTAGGCATCGCATCTCTACTTGGAAAAAGAGTACCCGTTGCTTTGAAAATATTTCTTACTGCATTAGCTATCATCGACGATCTTGGAGCTATTGTGGTGATCGCACTTTTTTATGGAGGAGAAATAGTAATCGGTTATCTCATAGGTGCTGCATCCATTATTACACTTTTATGGTTTTTGAACAAAAGAAAAATCCCATTTGGAGTCTTTCATTGGATACTGGGTATACTACTCTGGTATATGATGTTCAATTCAGGAATTCATGCAACAGTTGCCGGAGTAATTTTTGCTTTCATGGTTCCGGTAAAAAATCTGGAAGCCTATGAGTTGAAGTTTCATACACCGGTATATTTTATCATCATGCCTATTTTCGCCTTGGCCAATACGGCTATTGGATTCCCAAGCGATAGCCTTAGTGCATTGAACAGTAGTCTTAGCTGGGGTATCATCATCGGATTATGTATCGGAAAACCGGTAGGTATTACCGCTGCTTGTTATTTTCTTGTTTCCAGAAAACTGGCCGAACTTCCTTCTGGTACAAACTGGATGAAAATGATTGGAGGCGGAATACTAGCAGGTATCGGTTTTACTATGAGTATTTTCATCTCTACGCTGGCATTCAGTAATCCGGCAGAACAAGACATCGCAAAAATATCCGTTCTACTTGCTTCATTGATTGCTATGTTAGCAGGATATGTTTGGCTAAAAAATAGTAAATAAAAAGTAAGAAGCAAGGAACAGGAAACAAGACTCAGGGAAGACACAAGGATCAAGAAACAAGAAAGTTTCAAGGCTCAATAAACTTGTACATTGGCTCTTGAAACTTTCTTATTTCTTATTTCTTATTTCATGTTTCTTATTCCTCTGTTTCTATCCTTCTTTCTCCATCATTAAATATGCTTTGATAAATCCATCGATCTCGCCATCCATAACAGGGCCTACATTACCTACTTCATAATCGGTACGATGGTCTTTGATCATTTTATAAGGATGGAAAACATAACTTCTGATCTGACTCCCCCACTCGATTTTTTTCTTATTCGCATTGGTAGCATTCATGGCTTCCTGACGTTTGCGTAATTCTTCTTCATACAAACGACTCTTCAACATCTTCAAAGCCAATTCACGGTTCTCACCTTGTGTTCTAGCTTGCTGACATTCTACAATGAACCCACTGGGAATATGTTTCAAACGAACAGCCGTTTCAACCTTGTTCACGTTTTGTCCGCCACTACCGCCACTTCTATAAAAAGCCCACTCCAAATCTCCCGGGTTCACATTGATCTCAATACTATCATCGATCAAAGGGTATACAAATACGGACGCAAAAGAAGTATGACGACGCGCATTACTGTCAAATGGAGAAATACGTACCAATCGATGAACCCCACTTTCTGCTTTTAAGAATCCGTAAGCAAAGTCTCCATCGAATTGCAAGGTGGCACTTTTGATACCGGCTCCATCACCTTCCTGAAAATCGAGTTCGGTTACCTTCCAACCTTGCTTATCGCCATACATGCGGTACATACGCAATAACATTTCCGCCCAATCCTGACTCTCTGTTCCTCCTGCTCCGGAGTTGATCTGCACAATGGCGGGCAATTCATCTTCAGGTTTATTCAACGTACTCTTGAATTCCGCATCTTCAATGGCTGCTAAAGCTTGTTCATAAGAGTGTTTGGTCTCCTCTTCACTAGCGTCGCCGCCTTTCCAGAAATCAAAAAGTACAGTAAAGTCTTCGACTGCAGTCTCTACTTGTTTGTAGAGTCTGAGCCAATACTCATTCACTTTAATTTCTTTCATGATAGCCGTAGCGCGGGTATTATCATCCCAAAAGCCCGGCGATAGAGAGAGTTGTCGATCTGTATCTACTTTGTAATTACGATTATCGACGTCAAAGAAACCTCCTCAGGACCACCACACGGTCCCTCATACTTTTGATTTGTTCTTGTGTCATTCGGATCTATGATTTTTTGATCTGTGATTTCTTGATCTGTGATTTTTTGATTTCTTGATTCTTGTGAGATCATTTGATCAAATCAAGAAATCAAAAAATCAAGAAATCAAAGATCAAAAACATAAGCCTCGTAAGCCGGATTCTGTTCCTATACCATCATTTATCTAGCCCCAACATTACTGTTAGGATCTTGCTGCCTACCCTGGAATCTTCCCGTCTCGCCTGAGGCGAGATAAGATCGGACGAGCCGCCCTCAAAGACTCCTATACATGGCATTACAGCACCCAAGGTTTACCCTTCTGTTTTGTTACCAATACAGAACGTGAGCTCTTACCTCACATTTTCACCCTTACCCCCATCTCGCCTGAGGCGAGACTGGGACGGTTATTTTCTGTGGCACTTTCTCGTCCCCACACTGCTGTGGGGAGCCGGCTATTCACCGGTGGGTTGCCCTATGCTGTCCGGACTTTCCTCCCCCACAGTACTGAGGGGGCGATGGTTCGGGCTTATGCAAGGGCAAAGGTAAATGAAAGTGAAAGGTGAAACGTGAAAAGAGAATGATTCTTTTCACGTTTCACCTTTCACTTTTCACTATTAATATTGAAAAAACACTTCCGTAGCCCCATATCCAAACCGAGGATCATATTGATTGATGAAATGCTTGACTTCTTTTTTGGTTTTGAGAATATCATGTATCTCTTCTCGCAAACGGCCTTTTCCTACACCGTGAATGACGATCAATGAAGGTTGACGATGAGCGATGGCCAGATCAAACCACTTCTCAAATTCAGCTAACTGAATACCAATGATCTCCAGGTTACTGAGTTTTTCATAATTGTCAGTAAGCTTTTCAATATGAAGATCGATCACAGATCTGGCTGGAGGCAAATGCTGACGCACTTTCGACGCATCATAGATTTTGAACCCTTTATTCGATAATTTGGATAGATCAACAAACTCTTCTTCTTGTTTCTCAGGATATTCTTTGAACAATTGATAAGAAAAAGTCGGCTCATTGTTTTCTTTCAATGCTTCAATACGCTGGAATATCTGTTTGGGCTTCAGCTTCAATTGTACTTCGTAATGAGTAGCTTTCCCTTTTTTGGGTTGAAGTAATGAAAAGTCAACTGAAAAAGATGGACTATCATTCACTGCTTCAAAATCAATATCATGTAGATAAAAATCATGAAAGCCTTGCACCTGATTCACCAATTCAAAATTCAGTTCATGTAAAAAGAACTGCTTATAAGTAAACTGATAAGCATCTGCAGTTTTATTGACAAGATGTACTTTCAGAAGCTCTACTACTTCATCATTAAAATCATCTAATGCAAATTTTGGGATAAAGGAAAGCCACACCCCATCTGCCACTTGTATTTGATTGGGCTTGGGCTTTTCTTTTGGAACTTGATCAATGTATTGTTTAGGAATTACTTTCTTTTCAGGTTCCTGTTTCTTTTTAGTAAATCGGTAGAAATAAGGAAAATCAATCTGATCCATGTAAGCAGGAAATTTCACGCCTCTCACTTCGATCATGACCATTTTGTCGTTGATCAGTTCGATGACTTTTCCTTCTTCATTGCTGTGCAATACGATAATATCATCCCCAACCTGGTACTTCATGTCACTCCAATTTCGCTGCAAAGTTAATCAGATCCTATCAGGATTCCGTATTCAATCTACTGCGTTTGCGTCCATACAAAAAGTAGATCGACAGTCCAACACCCATCCACACAAAGAACCACAACCAACTAACAGCCGGTATTTCGATCATTAGATACAAGCAACACAACGCTCCCAATACAGGGATCAAAGAATGACTTTTGAGGAAACTATACACTGCTGTGATCAAAGCAATCAATACAAATACAAGGAAGAGTATTTCCTGATAGCCTTCGGTACCAATATTCTGGAATGCAGCCATGATACGACTCCAAGAGAAGTAAACAAAAATACCGACCAATGCAGGGATCAATAATTTACCATTGATATATGGTAATGAAAAAGCATTACTGCCTTTTGCTTTTGCGAGGCGTGGCAATGCCAATACACCAAAACATACCAATACAAACGCAAACAATGTACCGATACTGGTAAGATCAGTCATGGTACCACTTGATACAAACAAAGCAGGCACACCTGCCATTAATCCCGTTAAGATCGTTGCAAATGAAGGTGTTTGAAATTTAGGATGTACTTGCGCAAATTTTTTAGGCAATAATCCATCCCTACTCATACTCATCCAGATACGAGGTTGTCCGAGCGCAAATACCAATAACACACTTGTTGTTGCTACCACCGCACTAATAGAAATGATGTAACCCACTTTATTCATGTGTAGCTTATCAAACACATAAGCCAATGGATCATCCACTTTTAGTTCACTGTAGTGCACCATACCTGTCAGTACCAATGCAATCA
>JBDKEH010000107.1:0-4973 GCA_039795345.1 Bacteroidota bacterium | reverse complement strand
AATGGATCTGCTCTGATAAGACCTATAAAGAAATAGCTGAAGAAATGCATATCAGCCCTCGCACTGTTGATACCTATCGCGACAACCTCTTTAAAAAACTGGATATCAAGACAAGGGTTGGGTTGGCCATTTTTGCCATTAAGCATGGTATCGTGAGTGTATAAGCATCAACGCTGATTCCACATAGTTGCGTACAAGCTTTTTTGTAGTATCAGCTGATCATGTGAGCCTCTTTCTACCAGCTTTCCCTGCTGTAAAACGATTATTTCATCACAAAATCGAAGTGTTGTCAATCTATGTGCTACAATGATGATCGTTACACCTTTTTGCCGATAGTATTGTAAACATTCTTGCACCACTGATTCACTAATAGTATCTAACGAAGCAGTTGCTTCATCCAACAATAATATTGATGGTTGTCGGTATAAGGCTCGTGCTATTCCTATTTTTTGCCTTTGGCCACCCGATAGATCTGATCCCTGTTCTTGCAAAACTGTGAAATAACCATCCGGTAAACTGCGGATGAAATCATCTAATCCGACCTGCCGGCAAAACATCATCACAAGATCCATATCCACGCTTTTATTCAGACAGATATTTTCTACGATGGTTCCGGAAAGAATATCGGTCTCTTGTGGCACAACGGATATTTTATCTCGGAGTTCTGTAAGATTGAAATCATTGATATCAATGTCACCAATATGTATTCGCCCATTTTGTAGCGGGTACAATCGTAATAAAAGATGCAATAAAGTAGATTTTCCTGAGCCACTTTCACCCGCTATTCCAATACACGAACCTGCTGCGATCTCAAGTGAAAGGGTATCAAAAACCGTTTGTCTACTGCCATATCGAAAACTAACTCGATCAAATACAATATTTCCTGCTTTAAAGGAAGGTTGCTGACGACCTATTTGTGTAGCTTCCTCGGGCTCCAACTCCATGATCTCAAAAAGACGATCTGCTGCGATCATCGCTTCCTGAAAATTTTTGGTGCTCCCAATTAGTACCAATACCGGACCTGTGAAATAACCAATGATACTGTAAAAAGAAAGCAAAGTACCCGGTGTTAGGGTTCGCTCAATCACCAATATTGAACCAATCCATAAAACCAAAAGCGTAAAAAGTCTTGTTATAAATTCTGCACCAGAAGAGAGTGCAATATTTCTAATACTTGTATCATAAATAGTACGCAACAATGTAATAAGTCGTGACTCATTTTTTTCTATCACCACATCTTCCAGCCCAAAACGCTTAATTGTTGCTGATGCCTGTAGCGTACCAACCAGTTCTGTTTCCATAGCCGCACTTTTTTCCATTAATCTTCTTTGCCAATACTTGTTGATTGTACTACTCAGGAAATACAGTAATAAATACACAGGTAATAATATCAGCATCCAGAAAGCGAGCTTGGTACTATAAAAAAACATCAGTAAGAAAGAGCATATCAAGATCAAGATATTTACTACCACTTGCATAATAGTATCACTGACAAAATTCCTGATCATGACTGCATCATTGATCCGACTCAACACTTCTCCTGTTCGCATGGTATCAAAGAAAAATTGTGGCAGCCGTAGCAGGTGACGTAAATAGTTCGTGATCAACGCAGCATCCATTCTTTGTCCAACCTGTAATCCCAATAATGTTTTGACGGTGCCCGTATACTGCTGAACACATAGCAATAAGATCATGATGATACTGGTCAGATTTAAAAGCCCGATATCTCCATCCACCAATATGGTATCCACAAGTTTTTGGATATAGATACTAACCGAAAGACCCAATACCGTATATACCAATGCACCTATAAATCCTTGTAACAATAAAGACCGGTTGGTAAAAAATAAATGATAGAGTCTTTGTTTTGTACTAATAAGATTTGTTGCAGAATGGGTTATTGATGCGGAAGGTTCTAATAAAAGAAGTACACCTGTCCATATTTTAGTAAAGTCTTCAGTATCTGTTTTAACGATGGTTCCTGTACCCGGATCCATGTACACTATCCGTTTTGCATCTATCCGATAGAGTACAACAAAATGTTGCAAACCATTTTCCAATAATACATGGGCAATTGATGGTAAAGGTATTTGACGAATCACTTCTGCTCCTGCCCGTACCGCTTTGGCTTGAAAACCCATTTTCTGAGCAGCTTCTACCATTCCGAGCATACTGGTACCTCGTTTATCAGTACCTGCAGTTTGTCTGATCTTACTCACAGAAAACTGCTGCCCATAACTACCTGCTACCGATACCAAACAAGCTGCGCCACAATCAGTCACATCACGCTGTTTCACACAAAAGATCTTCCTATTCATACAACTGATTTGGTGAGTGCGGCAGGATTAAACCAATCATATAACTGCTGGTACATCAATTCCCAATAGCTTTTTCTTGCTAGTATGAATCTTGTCTCCAATAATAAACCTCTACTCAAGGAATAGGAAAACCCATTTTGTAATTGAACCTTTTTGGGATTCAAACTACACCTGATCTTGAACATGGGTTTATTGTTGACGAGTGTGTAATCTTCTGCAATGGAAATGACTGTTCCTTCTAATCTAGTAGACATCTGATTACGGATTTCCGGAATTGAATAGGTGATGGTTTGGCCATGATAAATGGTGACCATATCCGCTGGTGACATCCAACACTCAACAATAAGATCCTGCTCAGGTGAGATAGACAACAGTTCTCCGGAAGGAAGAACAGAGCCACCTGAGTATAATGGCTCTTGCATTAATACGGTGCCGGTAATCGGCGCTTTTATGATGTAAGACTGTGCATTAACTACTAAATTTCTTTTTTCAGTTTGGAATTCTATGAGTTGCTTTTGTTGCTCAATGAGTTCTGTCTCCCACTGACTGATTTGTCTACTGATCTGTGATTGGAAAACGGCCGAAGCTTGTAGTAATTGAAAACGGATATCCGCAAATTCATTCTGCGCAATCACTTTATCGCGAACCAATGGATCATATAGATGTATGTCTTTCTGTAATTTTTTACTCAGTATATTTTTCTCCTGTAATTGATCATAAAAATACAGGTATTGAGAACGATAGACAGAGGTTTGTAAGCGATTACTGATAGTTGAATCTTGCCATAATCCATGCTGCGTCAGCAAACGCAAATCGTAAATCAACTTTTCACAGTTTTCAATCTTTTGACTGATATACTTTTTTTGTGCAGCATAAGTTAGTTGTTGAAAGACGATCAATGTATCTCCTTTTTTGACCAGGTCCCCATCTTTACAATGAACAGACTGAATGGTAGCACTCATCAAACTACGCACGACGGTTCGTTCTTGGAAGGGTCGTATGATACCTTCTGTGCGGGTGATGACATTTACATAACAAAAAGGAAGCATAGCAAGTCCGAATAATACGATCAGAATCAGTGATAAGTAAAAGATTCGGGTAAAGGGGGAAAAGCCTGCGAGATAAACCTCAATACTTTTTTCAGCACGTATAAATTCACTCTCTTGCCCAATCATAAGTTATCGGCGATAATTGTAATTATAAAACCGAAAAAATTATTAAGAGAATGTACCAAAGATGTCCAAATCATCCCGTTCCATTTTCTTTTCATAGAAATGAAATAAATCATTGTATATACAGTTCCTGAAAAAACTGTTTTAAATACATATTCTATTGAATAAAAATGCATTGATGCAAATAGTAGAATACATGTAATAATCCCGGGGGTATATCGCTTAAACCATTTATAAAAGTTTTCCATCACTAAGTATTGCACTAAATATGTCTCCAACCAAGGCGCTCCAAGTACTGTCATATAAAACATCACGCCGACGCTCTCAAAATCAAAAGGATCGGCATGATTTGGAAACAAAACAAACGAAAAGAAAACGCCAATAAAAATATTAAGTAGCAGTCCAAAACAAATTAGCTGCAGAATAGATATCTTTTGAACAACATTTTCATCAAAATAAGCTTTATAAGAATTTAGTGACATCTTGATAGGTTTAAGAGGGTAGCTTAAAAAAGCTACCCTATTGATAATTGTTATTTTTTGAGATAGTGTGGAAGTGATGATTGGTACTCCGCTGCCGCCTTTGTGAACTCACGGATGCATCTTAACGTAGCTCCCGCTACATAAAAGAAATCCCACACAAAATTTCCACCTTCAATTTGGTTCATTTCATCTAGAGAAAGTTCCTGAACTTCTGTAGATACTTGAGAAATAATACTCTGCTTCATAAAAATGATTTTAATGATTAAGATTTCTTATTGGGAAAATTCCACCCTTCAATAAATCCGCCTTTGATATCATCCCAATGACGATTTATCTCGTTAAATACACCATACCATCCAAGTTTTTTCAACCAAGACGGAATCGCACCACCTTCTATACTGATAAGCTCTTGATCTGACAAGGGCTTCAGTCCTACGATTTGATTGTTCATAACAATGGTTTTAGTTGTTAACGTCGCTTCTTCTGTACCTGCGCCGGATACAAGGCTTACCGACAATACTCCTATTCATGGCCCGTGAATCTGATGCTAAACTACTGTGCACTAGTACGAGCCATGCGGAGTATGAAAAAAACTTTACTTTGGAACAAAGCCAATCACAAAACTTCCCTCCTCCTCATAGTAATAAGTCTGCTTAAATTTATTGTACTGAATAGGCGCTCCCATCTTTCGCATCATCGCGATATACGTAAACAATGTGGTGAGCGAACAATCAAGTTTGACAGCCATTTCAGCCGGCTTCCCTGTATTTTTCTTGACAATCAGTTGATTGATCTTCAGCATCTGATCAATAGCAATTCTACTCGACATAATGTATCATTTAGAATGCCAAAATAGACTGCTTTCTCTTTCACAAAAACCGTAAAAACACCTGATTTTTATGATAAAACTTCGTGGTAGAAATACCTATTTTTTTATCCTGTAACTTTACGTATGACGATGAAGTTTCGCTCCTTTACCGGTAAAAGCATTATACTGTTAT
>JBDKEH010000052.1:0-3071 GCA_039795345.1 Bacteroidota bacterium | reverse complement strand
AGATCAAATGCTCTTCTTCTCACTTGTAATCCGCCGGGCAATTCACCCTTGGTATGACAGCCCCGATAAATGCAATCTCGCATTGTATGCCATATATTCAATACACCTGAACGGGTAGCTTCTTCTGAACGCCAAGCTTGTTCATTTTCCATCACTACTTCATTCACAGACATCCCTGTTTTCATACACCAATGTAAAAGATCATCGGCTGTATTTACTGGGAATGGAAGATCAACTTGTTGCTGTGCATTTTTATCTTCACCCTCTTTCACTACAAATCCACCTCCGATAGAATAATACGTTTCACTCCAATGCTCCCCATTTTTCAAAGCAATTAAAAAGGAAAGTCCATTCGGGTGAAAAGGCAAAGTTTCATTGTATAAAAACTGAAGATTATCTGGCAGCATGAATTGAATGGTATGTTCCCCGCCCAATAACAACTGCCGGGTATTTTGTATCTGCTGAACTTTAGGTGTGATACTATTCACATCGATCGTTACAGGATCTTCACCACATAACCCAAGCATCACAGCGATATCAGTTCCGTGTCCTCTTCCTGTTTTTGCTAAAGAACCATAGAGTAATACGGTTACAGAAAGCACTTGATCCAATCCGCCTTTTGTGCGAATTGTGTCTACGCATCGCATGGCAGCCCTCCATGGGCCCAAGGTGTGAGAACTAGAAGGCCCAACACCAATTTTGAACATATCGAATACCGAAATTGCTTCGTGTGGCATGCAAAAGAAATTGTGCATCAAATGTAAGACATATAGTGATAGCGTATTCCATGGCCAACCACTGCTTTTAAGTAATACTATCAACCAACCATCAAGATTTCTATGTCATTTATTACATTTGGTTATGCGCCTACTATTATTATTTAGTCTTTCCATCACTTTATCCGCTGCGATTGGGCAGTCCAAAAAAGTATCGAACATGAATACGGTTTTCCTGGAACAACTCATGCAAACAAAACCCGATCAGTTTAGCGAAGCACTCAAACATCAAAAAGATTGGATCCTACAGATCAAGTATACACAAATTGATCGAGATCGAAAGAATCAACCGCAATTCACCGACTATTCTTTCAACCTTCAACAAGACCAATATTTTTATCCTGCCAGCACTGTGAAAATGCCACTCGCTTTTTTGGCATTGGAAAAATTAAATGAGCTCAATATTCCCGGTGTTGACTTACATACCACCATGGTCACTGATAGCACGGATGCATCTAAATACATCCATACAACAATCACAAATGATCTTCAAGAAAGACCTTGTATTGCATTATTCATTCGAAAGATATTTTTAGTAAGCGATAACGACGCATATAACCGATTGTATGAGTTTCTTGGTCAAGAATATATTCAGCAAAAGCTTACTAAGAAAGGCTATCCGGACGCTGTGATCAGACATTGGTTGAGTGTTAGTAGAACAGAGCTCCAAAACAGAACCACCCACCCCGTTTATTTTGTAGACCAAACGGGTAAAGTATTACATGAGCAACCTTCACTAAAGAGCAACGCTGTTTTCCCTTCGTTTGATTGTAAACTAGGTAAAGGGTATATGTCCGGCAACACTTTGATACAAGAGCCTTTCAACTTCTCTGAAAAGAATCGCATTTATTTGAATGACCTTCATAGCATGTTACAATCTGTTTTGTTTCCGGAGTCCTTTCCTGAAAAGTCCAGATTTAAATTGAAAAAAACTGATTACGATTTTCTTTATGCAGCCATGAGTTGCTTTCCGCCTGAAAGCAAATATCCATTGTATCCAAAAGATGAAGTTTGGGATGCCTCCGTAAAATTTTTATTGTACGGGGCCGGGAAAGGTGATCGCCCCAAACAAATTCGCATCTTTAATAAAATTGGGGGTGCATATGGATTTCTTACTGATGTTGCCTATATCGTAGATCTAGAAAATAAGATCGAATTCATGCTCAGTGCTACCATCCATTGCAACAGTGATGGTATTTTCAATGACGACCGTTATGATTATGATAGCATTGGTTATCCATTTCTAAGAGATCTTGGACAATTGATCTATGAACATGAAATCAAGAGAAAGAAAAAAAGATTACCTGATCTGAGTAAGTTTTCTCTCAGCTATTGATGAAATCATACTGAATGGCTGAAAATTTGTACTAATAGATAAATACTCCACATTTTTTAACCAAAACAAGCCATTCCATTTAAAACTTACAGTCGTTTGCATAGTTTTTACGAACTTTCGCTCGCAAAAAATCATGTACGGATTTTAGTTAATGTAAAGTACCATGGAATTATCATCGCTTCTTAATCGTTTTAATGAACCGGAAACCCTCAAAATGGCCAAACTTGGTCGTGAACTCAGAGCCCAAGGCATTGATGTCATCGATCTTAGTTTAGGAGAACCGGATTTTGATACGCCTCAACATATCAAAGACGCTGCTATCAAAGCTATCAATGATAACTGGAGTCATTATACGCCTGTTCCGGGTTTTTTGGATTTGAGAGAAGCTGTTTGCACCAAACTCAAACGCGACAACCATCTTAACTACGCTCCTGAAAATATCGTTACATCAACCGGTGCAAAACAGAGTTTAGCAAACGCCATTTTAGCATTGGTAGATGAAGGTGACGAAGTTGTTATTCCTACACCTTATTGGGTAACCTATTCTGAATTGGTGAAAATTGCCAGAGGTAAAGTAGTAGAGATCAGAACCAGTGTTGAAAATCATTTCAAAGCAACTGCTGCGGAAGTAGAAGCTGCTATTACGCCGAGAACGAAAGTATTCATGTTCTCTTCGCCATGTAATCCATCCGGCGCGGTATACAACAAAGCTGAGCTGGAAGCATTAGCCGCAGTGTTTCGTAAGCATCCTAATATTGCGATCATTTCTGATGAAATCTATGAGTATATCAACTTTGTTGGAAAACATGAGAGCATTGCACAGTTTGAAGATCTAAAAGACCGTGTGGTGTTGATCAATGGATTGAGTAAAGGTTTTGCGATGACGGGATGGCGTTTGGGATACATCGCTGCCAGCGCTCAAATCGCTAAAGCATGTGAAAAATTACAAGGACAATTTA
>JBDKEH010000050.1:0-4897 GCA_039795345.1 Bacteroidota bacterium | reverse complement strand
CCAACCCTTGTCTTGATATCCAGTTTTTTAAAGAGGTTGTCGCGATAGGTATCAACAGTGCGAGGGCTGATATGCATTTCTTCAGCTATTTCTTTATAGGTCTTATCAGAGCAGATCCATTGTAAGAAAATGGTTTCATTTTCAGTAAGACTGCTGAGAGGAGATCCATCGCCAAGGAAGGAGTCTTCATTACTGATATAATGCATGAGTTTATCACTCACCAGTTCATTAATGAAATAACCGGTATCACGAATATTTTCAAGTGCTTGTTTAAAGACTTTAGGTTTGCTGTCTTTTAATAAATAACCACGGGCACCATTTTTCAGCATGCGGATGATAGCGATATCATTTTCCAGCATACTCAATACCAATACTCTTGTTTCAGGCATATTGGCCTTGATCCATTCGGCAGTTTCAAAGCCATCCATCAATGGCATGTTGATATCTAATAGTACGATGGCAGGTGGCTTATTATTTTTCAAAGCCTCCATGAATTCTTTACCGTTACCGGCTTCCATGATTACTTTGAAGCCTTCAAATGAATTGATCATTGAAGCGAGACCGCTACGAAGTAATTCATGATCGTCCACAAGTGCTACAAAGGTCATACAAAGATTATTTCGATTTCGCCTGCAATATAATGGCTGTTCCGTTTCCAGGCTCACTTTTTATATCAACAGTGGCATTGATCATTTTTGCCCTGTTAAATATATTCTGTAAACCGATACCGGGCCCGGCAGTTTTAAATTTTTCCATGTCAAATCCGATCCCATTATCCTTAATGATCAATTGCACTTCATTTTCGTTGCCTTCAATATCTACAGCAATTTGATCGGCTTTAGCATGTTTCATGATATTGTTGATAATTTCCTGTACCATTCTGAACATGATCAGGTCCGTATTTTTATCAATACCCGTGAAATTCTCTGCTACTTTAAGATCTGTTTTATATCGGCCACTCTTGTGCAAGTTATTTAATAACTGTCTGATCGATTCTACAATTCCAATATCCTGTATTCTATTGGTCTGCAAACTATGACTTAGATCTCTCAAATCTTTGATCGCTTTTCCCAGTAACTCATCTGTATGTTCCATTTTCTCATGCTCAGCGATATTACTAAAAGTGCTCAAGTTCAATCTTACGAGACTTAATACCTGACCAATATTATCATGAATCTCTCTACTGATATGGCTGAATGTCTGTTCCTGTATTTCCAGTTGAGATTTCAGAATGGTCTGCTCAAATCTGTTTTTCATCTCATCACGTTCCTGCTGAAACTTTCTTTGTCTACGCAAAAAGATAAAAACGACCAATAGCAGGAAAAATCCGATCAAAACCAGAAATACGGATGCTATGACAATTGTGATGAGGATGTCTTCCTGTTCTTTCGGCATAGAATAAATGCGATGATGAATGAGCCGTATAATACTACGTTCAGACTATTATTAATATAAGAATATATCTGTGTTCCCTGCTTCCCTAATGCTGCGCTTGTAAGATATTCAAAAAGCGCATTAATAATCACAGAACCCAAATAAAAAATTAGTAAACCAATGGTTACCCAAAAGAACGGTTGCTCTGATAATTTGATATTGATGGAATCAGGTAAAATGGATTCATATAAAAAGAAGCAACTGTATACTACCATTAGAAAACAACCCAATAAAAAGGTATAGCGGTGAAACTTATCTGTACCCTGAATGTAGCCAATATTGATAGCTACTAAAATAACATACACGGGGATTAATATGATAATTATTTTTCTAAGTGTTTTGTTAGAGAGATAGATTAAAAATATAAGAGAATAAAAGATGAACTCGCATGTAGTGAAAACGTTAAAAATCATATATCTAACAGATCGATACTGATTTGGATTTTCAACGTCTGTTAATAGCTTAGCAATACATTCAACTGCAACAGTTGTAATTAGAAAAGGAATAAAATAGATAAAACCTTTATTTCTTTTTAGATCTTTTAAAAAGAATAAACCAATTAGAAGACTAAGAATCTCCAGGTATAGGTGTAAATATTGTCTGAAATGTTCGAGAATGGACAACAGCATGGACTTAAATTAAGGAATAAACCCCTTCCAATCTGGAAGGGGTTTATCTAATTTTTTGAATCAAACTATTAGTAGTGGCTAATATCGATTAAGGAACTAATCCACCATGGTTCAAGAATCTTTCAGAACCATCATCAAAGTTACCTCTTACACTTCCGTTGCTTGTTTTCTTATCACCTGAGAAGAAAACAGTTAATCTGCCATTCTCATACATACCGAAGTTTACATAGATCTTTGAAGACTGGTTTCTTTTCAAAACGTTCAAATAGGTTTGAATGTCTTTGATATCAAAGGATACTGCTAAAGATTTGTTCATTTTAGAACTTTCATATCTAGCCGCCATCTTTGCAGCCTCATTTCGGTCGATGATACCGGGGATAGAAGAAGCGTCTGCTTCAATAGCGGTAACATTTTCAGAAGAGTTATTGCTATTAACTTCATTCGTAACACCATCCTGTTCTTTCTGGCAGGCTACCAGAAGGATGGTAACTACTGACAGCAGTAAAACTGTGCCTAAGATTTGAAACTTTTTCATCTAATCTGTTTTTAATAGGTTTTGACCAAGGTTTAAAGAAATCGGTGTTACAAGGTGACGAGTTTTTTGATTATACCCATCTAATACAAAGGTCTACTTTTTTTCTTACGTAATCACTATTTAATCACGGAATCTACCTACGTGTTTTCACTGAATTTTAGCTCGGTGTTTTAAACGAATATTTTTAATTTATTCTTGAAATAAATTGAAAATCATTTGTTTATCAGCTATTTTTAATGTTTTGATCGATGCTTCTTCGATTAAGTAGATAAATTATGAATAAGATTAATCCTGAAATGCTTATAGTTATCGGCGAAATGTAAGGTGCAATAAACGCTGATTGTTGAAGTAAGATGTCCGATAGCCAAAACTGCACCAACGATAAAACCACTAAAGACCCCACTACAATCCAAATATTTGCAGGGAAGAACTGTTTGATTAAAAATAAACGTAGCTGTGAGGGAGAAGCACCTAATGTGATCAGCAACTTGATTTCTTCTTTACAAGAGCTGATCGTAAGTTGAATAAATAAAGAGAATATCAGCATCGCAAATAAAAACATTAGTAATCCGGTAACACCGGTAATATTCACTACCATTTCAACAATCTGTCTGTACTTGCTGAAACGCGTCTTATCTTGGTCTGTTGTCAATTGTTTTTTCTTCAGATAGCTGATTAAATCAGGATGTCCTGGATCTTTTGTTCTGATGATAATTCTGGATGGAGAACTGCCTGCGTTTTTCCCATACCGTTGATTCGCATGATCCATGAACGATTGTGGAATGAGTAAGGACGAAATCCTGTCACTGAATCCAACTACTTTCCCTCTATAAACGCGTGTACTACCATCTGCTCCATAAATATTCACATTGAAAAAAATCATCTTCACTACTTCTCTTGTTAATTGTGGTAATCCTTGTGAGAGTGAGAACTGAAAATTGTAAATGTCTAAAAACATTCCGGGTACGATAATAGGAACATAAGCACTTGTTTCATCCCATGTCCATTCTTTGGCATTCACATCCAAAAAAGCATCCGGTACACTTTCGAAAGCGATGTCTGTATAAAATGGAAAAACCTCACTGCTACTTTGGATGGATGCTTTGAATTTACTTGTCTGCAAGATTCCTACTGACTCTGTAAATGATTGTGATCGGATATCATCAATTTCTTCTTGTGTCAATACAGCTTTTCCAATATTTTGATCAGTGAGTATTTTATTAAGTACTAAAAAATTAGCGACACTGTCTTTATTCTGTTTCCCTTGTAGTAACTCTGTGTAATTCACTTGAATTTGTACAGCCGCAAGAATCAATAACAATGCTACAGATAAACCAATGATCGCCATAGCATAACGAGTTCTGCCTGTAGCGGTTCTGATCAGTTTTTTTAATAAGCTATTCAGATCGTTCATGGTTGTCTCTTATAAATTCAATATTTGATCGTATCCAAAATGATGATCATCATCAAGATCCGTAATGATAAAACCTGCATTTCTTTCTTTACACTCTCTCATGATCAAGGATGCTGCTTTTGTCGTGTTTGCCTGATCTAAGTGACTGAATGGTTCATCCATGATCAACATAGAGAAAGGATGACACAATGCTCTGATGATGGCAATACGTTGTTGCTCCCCATAACTGCAAATGCTTGCTTTCTGATGCAGAATGTGCTGAACACCCAGCTCTTCCGCCATCGCAATCACTTTATTTATTTCACAATAAGGTGTTTGTAAAACCCTTTTCAATTCAATGTTTTCTAAAGCTGTAAGATTTGGAAACAAACGAAGATCCTGGAAAACAACACTGATCTTTTCTTGCCTGTATTTAGATAATTGTTCTGCCGGCATTTGTTGTAAATGATTGCCATCCCATTCAATTTTTCCTGAATAATCCTCTCTTAGCTTATACAATGAATGGATCAAGGTCGTCTTTCCTGAACCACTCGGAGCTTTGATTTTTGTGTATTGTCCCGCCCAAAAACTAACCTCCTGATCCCAGATATCAGAACGCTGCTGTTGAACCTTATCTCTTAAGGGTATCGGTACAACGTTATGTAATGCTATGATCATGATGCTAAATTATCATTCAATAAGGTCAAATAAAAAGTCCTGCTGTAACAGGACTTTTTATCGTGTTTAAAACGTTGATTAGTTCGTGCGTATGATCGCAGGAAAACCGCCAGGGAACATCTTTTCCTCCATTTCTTTCTGTCTGCGTGCGGCCACTCTCATATCAACTGCAATATCTGTGATCAAACTGGTAAGTGTAACCAGGCTATTTTGTTTTTCATTCTGCAT
>JBDKEH010000034.1:0-10054 GCA_039795345.1 Bacteroidota bacterium | reverse complement strand
AAAGCGCAAATGGTTCGTGATTGGGAAAGAGCCAAAAGATCCACTTTAGAATTTGTAGAGTTGATGCCTGAAGAAGGGTATGCATTCAAGCCAACACCCGAGATGAGAAGTTTTGCAGAACAATTGTTACATGGGATGGATGCCACCATGAATATTGTTGGTTTTGCAACCGGTGTACAAAGGAATATCTACAAAGTGTCCTTGGAAAAAGAAGAACAGTACAAGAATAAAACTATGATCAAACAGGTTGTAACGGAAAGCTATGATTGGATCATTGGCACTATAAAGCAAATAAATGCAGAACAGTTATTTCAAGCAAGTAAAGCCAATGCGAAATATTCTTGTTATGCAGTGTTGGCATCTGCCTATGAACATCAAACCCATCATCGCTCTCAAACAGTGGTGTATTTAAGATTGATGAAGTTGACGCCGCCACACGAAAGATTATTTTGATCTAAGCATTATGTATGGGTAACCGGTTGGCTAACCAACTGGATTTAACCGGAATCATCCAGTTTTCCATCCATTCCTTTTTGGTGGCAACAAGGTTGTTGAAGTACAAGGTTTCGGGTAAAATGAATCCGTTTTCAATTGCATAGTTCAATTGAGAAAGTGGCAATAGCTGTACTTTATCTTTTACTACAAAAGCCAGTTGTTGTCTATCGAACATATTCACTTTGAAACGTGTTTCAATTTCTTTGATCATTCTCACTGAGCTGTCGGTGCTACAACCGCTAACACCTGTGGCGGTTTCATCAGCCATGATCACGATGAATTGTCCGAAGAACAAATTAGCATAGCCCTTTACTGGAGTACCATGACTCAACCAATTAGCGGTAAAATCATTAAACATACTTTCCAATTCAAAAGCTTCACTCATGGAGAACAGGCGTGAAGACTGGTATATCCACACCCTAGAGCTGTCGTGGAAATCTGCCGGAAGGAATGACTGATAATTGAGGTCCATGCTGCAAAGATAGAGAGGAATCTTGGATGGAAGATGTCAGATCTCAGATAGCAGATATCAGACATTTTTTTAATTATATCATCCCAAATCTGACATCAGCCATCTGAGATCTGACATCTTCCATTACACCATGCTTTGCGCAACAAGTTCAGCTACATCCAACACTGCTACTTCATTTTCTTTTTCGCGATTTTTCACGCCATCGGTCATCATGGTATTGCAGAATGGACAAGCGGCAGCAATGAATCCTGCACCGGTAGCAAGGGCTTCATCGGCTCTTTCAATATTGATACGTTTATCTCCCGGTTCGTCTTCTTTGAACATCTGAGCACCACCTGCACCACAGCATAGGCCTTTGCTTCTGCATCTTTTCATTTCTACCAACTCAGCATCTAAAGCTTCCAATACTTTTCTCGGGGCTTCATAAATATTATTGGCTCTTCCGAGATAACAACTATCATGGAAAGAGATCTTTTTACCCTTAAAAGCACCACCTTCTTTCAGTTGGATACGTCCTTCGTCGATAAGTTGTTGTAGAAGTGTGGTATGATGAATCACTTCATAATTTCCTCCCAACTCAGGATATTCATTTTTGAGTGTATTGAAACAGTGGGGGCAGGTTGTAACGATTTTTTTAATGCCATAACCATTGAGCACCTGAATATTCTGATAGGCCATCATCTGAAAGAGAAACTCATTTCCGGCTCTGCGGGCAGGATCACCTGTACAGGCTTCTTCTTTTCCGAGAATGGCATAACGCATACCAACTTTATCAAGAATAGAGGCGAAAGCTTTGGTGATCTTTTGTGCTCTTTGATCAAAACTACCGGCACAACCCACCCAGAATAAGATCTCGGGTGTTTCACCATTCATTGCCATTTCTGCCATGGTCATCACTTTCATATGCGTTCAATTGTTGCTGAAGATCAGCGGTTATATAAATGAGTGCTTCAAATCGTTACGCCGTAAATTTATGGCTAACATTTTATACCACAATAGGATGTTTGAAGGGATCTTTTTTCCTTTCAAATAAATATCCCTTCTAAGGGTTTGTTTCTGATGTACATTATATCCGGTACATTTGATTTTTACGCTATAAATATGGTATATATCTTCTTTATTGCAGCATTGATCAGCTTTTTAGGACAGCTGCCCCTTGGAAACATGAGTTTTACAGCCACTCAGATATGTATCCAGGAAGGGGTGAAAAAAGCTTGGATGTATGCCATTGGTGTAGCCATCGTTGAAATGATCTATCTGCGGTTTGCTTTAACCGGGATGGATTGGGTGGTTCAACATCGAAGCTGGTTCATTGCTTTAGGGTGGTTAACGGTATTGTTATTTCTTGTATTAGGTGTCATGGCATTTGTTGCTGCACGGAAACAAGCAAAAGAAGAACGATCTGTCATTTTAGATAACAAACTGCATCGGTTCTTGCTTGGACTTACCATGAGTGCACTCAATCCTGTTCAAATACCTTTTTGGTTTTTATGGACTTCAACTATGATACAAACCGAGGTCTTGCCTGTTTCATCCGCTGCTTTTCATGTATTCACTTTTGGTGCGGGGGTAGGAACCATTACCGGATTGGCGGTTTATATTCATGGCGGTAACTGGCTGGTCAAAAGAAATAATACCAGTAATAAGACTTTGAATAAGATCATGGGAGTGATCTTTATACTTACTGCTATGATACAGTTATACAGGATGTTATACAAGCCATGGATCTAGTCTACAATAAATAATGTACAGCCATTTTTAGAATAAGTGCGATGTGCACCAGCATGATCACCAACCGTATACATTTGACCTTTTATAAGCAGATGCTTTTCTCCATTGTCTAATTCTGTTTCCATTTCACCTTCTACACAGAAAATGATATGACCTTTGTTACACCAATGATCCGCTAAATAATCAGCAGAGTAAGTAACCAGTCTGATACGAATATCGTCACGATGAATAATCCGCCATTCTGCAAACCCCGTGATACCTGCATGAATCTCAGGCTCAATGGAATTGAAATCTGTGATAGAGAAGGGGAATGGCGATAGTTTCATAGGATTTTAAAATAAGTAATAAGAAATAAGGAATGAGAAATATAAAGGGACAAGGCAAATCATTTAAACAATACTTTCTGATTCCTTATTTCTTATTTTATATTTTTTATTTACTGCGTCGCCCACTGGTCTCTTTCTTCGGGCGAAAATTTCCAAGGAGCAAAATTATTTTCCGTATTGCTGAACATGCCATTCCATTCTTGGGGGGCATTACTTTCTTCCATGATCAGTGATCTGCGTAATTCTGTGATGATCTCTAGTGGAGAAATACTTACCGGACATTCTTCCACACAAGCATTACAGGTCGTGCAAGCTCTTAGTTCTTCCACGGAGATATAATCATGTAACAGAGATTTTCCATCATCCTGGAAAGATTTATTCGCATCAATATTACGGCCTACTTCCTCTAGACGATCACGTGTTGCCATCATGATCTTTCTGGGACTTAAAAGTTTACCGGTGGTATTAGCAGGACAAGCGGCGGTACATCTGCCACATTCGGTACAGCTATAAGCATCCAATAAATTTTTCCAACTTAAATCAAACACATCTTTTGCTCCGAAACGTGCGGGGGGAGCAGCATCGGTGGGTGCAAGTTCCGGTTGCATCGCATACAATACCTCATTTTGAACACTCGGCATATTTTTCATCTTGCCGGATGATTCCAGTCTGGTATAGTACGCATTTGGAAAAGCAAGCATGATGTGTAAATGCTTCGAGTACGGTAAGTAATTCAGGAATGCAAAAATGCCCGCAATATGCAACCACCAACAAGTACGTTCAATAGCAATCAGTGTGCTATCAGACAAGCCTGAAAAGATCGGACTGATCAATCCTGAAAAATAAAAAGAACCGGTAGCAGAGTAGTGACTATCGCCTCTTTCCTGAAGTACAAGATCGGTAGCATTCATGGTTAAAAATAAACTCATCAAAATGATCTCAGTGATGAGAATATAATTAGCATCTGATCTTGGCCATCCATTCAGATCTTTGCTAATAAAGCGTTTGAGTTTGATGATATTCCTACGCGATAAAAAAACAATACAAACCAATATTACACCTACTGCTAGGAACTCAAAAGCATTGATCAGCCAATTATATAAGGAACCCAAAGGTTCTGCGAAAAGTCGGTGCTTGCCTAGGATGCCATCCAATACGATCTCTAATACTTCCAAATTAATGATGATAAATCCGGCATAGATCACAAAGTGCATGATCGCTACCAGCGGATTGGAAAACATTTTTTTCTGTCCCAATGCCAATAACAATAAGTTTTTCCAACGTACGGCCGGTTGGTCGTTCAATGCCTCATCTTTACCTAAAAGAATATTACGGCGTATCTGCCCTGCTTTACGCGCAAATAACCAAACGGATACGGCTGCTAAAGCCACAAAAAGGATTTGCTGGAGATATTGCATACAATCGGTCTTAGGGTGCTAAGATAGCAGTTTTGATCGGTTAGAAATGGGATTGTTGATTGCTTTTAATGTTCCTACATTTGATCATAAATCATTGCTATGGGTAACCCGAATTATATACTTACAAAGGATGTAGCAGCTAGAAAACTGCATAGAATGGCTTTGGAATTGGCGGAACAATTGAATGGTGATGATGCTCCCATCATGATATTGGGTATTCGGAACAGTGGCATGGTGATCGCAGATATCATTGCTTCCCACTTGAAAAAATACCTTTCCAATAAAATTGAAACGGCATCGATCTCATTAGATAAAGTTTCTCCTCGTGAAGTAACGGTCAGCAATCCCATCGATTTTACAGGATTACATGTGATCATAGCTGACGATGTGACCAATAGCGGCAGAACCCTTCTGTTTGCATTAAAACCCTTACTCGAATATCATCCCAAAACCATCCATACACTTGTTTTGGTTGAGCGGATGCATAAAATTTTCCCTGTAAAACCTGATTTTGTAGGACTGTCTGTTTCAACTACCCTTCAAGATCATATTCAAGTAGAAGTAAAAGATGGTGAAGTGATAGGAGCATACATATCCTAAGATTACCGACCTCCATCCAATAGCTTTTTCGGTCTTATTCTTTTTTTCTATGAGATACCTTAGATATCTTCATAGAGGATGTTTACCCATGAAAATTGGGAAAATATTGATAAACTTGTTCAACAATCAAAGCAATCAATTTTAAATCCACCTTTATGGATGCTGTAATTCAAGAGAAAGTGAATACCTGGCTTACGGGTAACTATGATGCGACAACCAAGAATACGATTCAACAAATGTCGCCCGACGAACAAGCAGATGCATTTTATCGAAATCTGGAGTTTGGTACCGGTGGATTAAGAGGTATCATGGGAGTGGGTACAAACAGGGTGAATAAATATACGATTGGGATGGCTACACAGGGTTTTGCCAATTATCTTAAAAAGACTTATCCCAATCAAGAGATCAAAGTGTCTATTGGTCATGACAGTCGTAATAACAGTCGCTTTTTTGCTGAGACCACTGCGAATGTATTTGCAGCAAACGGAATTAAAGTGTTTCTTTTTGAAGCATTAAGACCTACACCTGAACTGAGCTTTTCGATCAGGCATTTGGGTTGTCATGCAGGTGTTGTTTGTACTGCCTCACATAACCCTAAAGAATACAACGGATATAAAGCATATTGGAATGATGGGGGACAGCTTGTTCCTCCTCATGATAAAAATGTGATCAAAGAAGTAGAAGCGATCACAAGTGTAGATGAAGTATTATGGGAAGGTGGAGCATCCAATATTACCCTGATGGGTACAGACATGGATCAGGCATACCTTCAAATGGTAAAAGGGTTGAGTGTTTATCCGGATGTGATCGCTGCACAGCATGATCTGAAGATCGTATACACACCAATTCATGGAACAGGAATTACATTGGTACCGGATGTTTTAAAAGCATTTGGATTCAGCAATGTAAATGTGGTTCAGGAGCAAGCCATACCGGATGGCAATTTTCCTACAGTGGTTTATCCCAATCCGGAAGAAAGTGAGACCATGAGCATTGGTTTACAGAAAGCCAAAGAAATGGATGCTGATATTTTATTGGGAACAGATCCGGATGCAGACAGGGTAGGTATTGGAGTGAAAAATCATAAAGGGGAATGGGTGCTGATGAATGGGAATCAAACGGCTGTTTTGGCTTTTGCTTACATGATCGAAGCGCGTAAAACAAAAGGTATCGCACAGCCCAATGATATGGTCATCTCAACGATCGTAACCTCTGAAATGATCAACGAAGTAGCCAAACAAAATCAGGTAGCTTGTTATAATGTGCTCACCGGCTTCAAATGGATCGCAGAACTCATCAAAGAAAAAGAAGGAAAAGAAAATTATGTGATTGGTGGCGAAGAGAGTTTTGGGTTGATGATCGGTGATAAGATCAGGGATAAAGACGCAGTGAGTGCTGTGGCTTTGATGTGTGAAATGGCTGCTTATGAAAAAGCAAAGGGTAGAACCTTATTTGATAAAATGATCGAATTGTACATGCAGTACGGCTTTTATTATGAGAATCTGATCAGTATCACAAAGAAGGGGATGAATGGACAAAAAGAGATCGCAGAAATGATGGACAACTACCGTAAACAGCCCCCATCTTCGATTGATGGTTCTCCGGTCATCACTTTATTGGATTATGAACTTCAGAAAGGTAAAAACCTGGTAACAGGAGAGGAGTGGAAGATTAATCTTCCTAAAAGCAATGTACTCCAATTCGTAACAGAGGATGGTAGTAAAATATCAGCACGTCCTTCCGGAACAGAACCCAAGATCAAATTTTACTTCAGTGTGAATACAACACTTAAAAGTAAAAATGATTTTGATGCAACCTATGCATCTCTTCAGCAAAAAATAGATCGAATTATTGCAGATATGAAGTTGAAATAAACAAAAAGGGCATCTAAGTATCAGATGCCCTTTTTATTTCTATTTTATTTGTTAAGGAGCGCAGATTGTTATTTTCTTTTGATCTTTAAATGTTTGAATTCTCCATTTTGAATTGGGTACTCAGCTTTTTTAGCGCCATATTGATCGAACGTAAAATACGTGAATTGGAAAGTGCCATTGATATAATCTGCGCCGATCTTATTCAATGTCAAAGAACCGCTTTGAGAGAAGTGATATTGTATACGGGTTGAGTTTACTTTATCATTCACTTCGATAAAATAAGCGGGTCTATTGGTGCTAAGTGTAATTGTTTTGTTTTGTGTATAGTTATCTCTTGTGAAATCCTCCAAAATAAATTGTACAAGGATGCTGCTGTCTGCATTGATTTTTTTCTCTGCAGAGATTCTTAACATATAAGGACCATTTGGTACCAATTGCTCAGAGGATACTTTGATGGTATCTGGTGTAAATGGCTGATTTCCTGATAAAGTGGCTGTGAAGGTAGGAGCCGGTGGGGTATACGTTGCCGGCTTTATTGTTTCTTTATCGCATGCTACAAGAAAGCCTGCAAGAATGAATAATGTTATGATCTTTTTCATGTTTTTTTTGCAATGCTAAGAATGACTTTTTGCCATAAAAGAGAATTTTCTATTTGCGGTTCTATTGGTGGTTTAAAGGTTTTTCGACTCACATAAATATGTGGGAAAATTATCTTTTTGACTTTTCTTTTCACAGTTGTAGAAAACAAGCCGGTCGCCCATCGGGAAGCAGTATATTCGTGATGCTTATGAAACCGAAATTTGAAGATACCTACCAACATAAAGGATTGAGGCGCCAATTAATTCAATTACTTCGAGAAAAAGGGATTACTGATGAAGCCGTACTCGAAGCCATGAATAATATCCCCCGTCATTTTTTTCTGGATTCGGCATTTGATAAAATTGCTTATGAAGACAGAGCTTTCCCGATAGGAGAAGGACAAACCATTTCTCAGCCTTATACTGTCGCTTATCAGACACAATTATTGAAAGTGAGCAAGATGGAAAAGGTATTGGAAATTGGAACAGGGAGCATGTACCAGTCTACTGTATTGGCTGAAATGGGAGCCAAAGTGTATACGATCGAGCGACAAAAAAAATTGTACGATCAGCATACTTCCTATATGTTCAAAATGAAATATCCTAATCTTAAATTCTTCTTTGGCGATGGTTTTGAAGGGTTGCCTGCATTCCAGCCCTATGATAAAATACTCATCACAGCTGCAGCTCCATTTATTCCACCCAAACTGGTACAACAATTGAAAGTGGGGGGGCTCATGGTTTTGCCGGTTGATGAAGGAGAAAACCAGCGAATGCTCCGACTCACAAAGCAGGCAGATGGCACATTGCAAGAAGAAGCTTTTGAAGAGTTTTCGTTTGTTCCTATGCTGACAGGGAAAAACAGGTGAGATTGTAAATAAGAAATAAGGAATAAAAAATAAGGAATGAGAAGTGGTAGTTATATGCTACTTTCTCATTCCTTATTTTTTATTCCTTATTCCTCTGTTTTCTATTGCTGCATCATATCCATTCCTCCACCTTGATCAGCTTTGGTGTTTTTGCGTTTGAATAACGCGGCATCGAACTTACCAAAGCGATAGTTGAAGTTCAGGCGTAATACCTGAGGATCTCTTCTACGCTGACTGGTTTGTTGGAAGAAATTACTTTCACTGTAAGTCTCAAACAATTGAGTACGGAAAATATCATTCATGCTCAAAGTAAGAGAACCGCTTTGTCCGTTTTTCCAAGTCCATTCTTTACGGATAGCAAGGTCAAATCCATAACGAGGCAGGTTGAATCCTTGTGCAGTACCTTGCATGCCGCCACCCCACATCATACCACCACCCATACCACCACCACGACCACCGCCACCGGTTCCTGGAGGCAGTACAGTTTTAGCTTGGTAATCACCGCTAAACTGGATCGATAATCCTTTTGATACTTTAAAGGCACTGTTCATTTTTGCAAACCAGCTTACACGGGCATCATTGCTAATGTTTTGTCCGGGAATCGTTGCATTGATCTTAGCACTGAAGAGGTTCGCACTTAAAGTCAGATCCCACCATTTGGTCACAGGCATTTTATTGCTCAACTCAAGACCATAAATGATACTGTTATCAGCATTAATGAATGAGTTATAGAATACGAGATTCGTATCTGCCGGGTTCAATTCATTTTTACCGGTATAAGAATATCTGGTGATCAGATTCGTACTGTATTTGAAGAAACCTGTCACTAAAAAGTTGGCGCCGCGTTTATAGGCATTGTTATAAGAAACTTCAAAAGAGTTCGTGAATTCCGGTTTCAAACCTGCATTACCCATGCTGATATTCTGAGGGTCAGAAAAATCAGGGAAAGGCATTAGCTGGAAGAAATTAGGTCTGTTCACACGACGAGAATAGTTCAATTGAAGATCTTGCTTGTCATCGACTTTATAAGTAATGAATGCACTTGGGAATAAACTCAAAGGAAAATTAACTTTGAATTGTGCAGAATCAGCACCGGTTGTTTTCAATAAGGTACCTGTATAGTTTGAGCTTTCAGCACGTAAGCCTAACTGGTAGCTGAATTTCTTCACTTTGAAACTGTAAGTAACATAAGCTGCATACACTGCATCATTGAATTTGTAACGATTACTGATTGATGGGATCAATGTATACTTATTGGTACTGTAATCGTATCTAAACTGATTGCTGGTATTTCCAAAATCACGTATAGCAGCACGACCACCCAACTCCAATTTGGTACTTTCTGTTAATGGATTTTCATAATCCGTTTGGAAAGTGTAGAATTTGTTGGTGCCATCACCCAATGTTTGTTGCAATAATGCAGGGAACTTGATACTATTATCTGTTCTGAATGTGCTGGTATTTACAAATGAATTATTATCATTCTTGCTGGAGTTGAAATTCACATCAGCAGAAATATTTTCACCGCTACGTGCAAAATTATGTTTGTAGCTCAGTTGTGTTCCAAAGTTTTGGAAATTACTGCGGCTGTTATTCAGAATATCGTTATAAGAAGTATAAACACCGCCAACAGTTGAATCAGCTCTTTGTGTATTATTATTGTCAAACTGACCTCTATTATAATTGGCAGC
>JBDKEH010000008.1:0-4860 GCA_039795345.1 Bacteroidota bacterium | reverse complement strand
GTCAGGTCTTCTGATTCTCCTTTACGCACGCCTTTGAAAAAGAAGTTGGACAAACGCGGACGTTCAGTAACGGCTATTTCTACCTCGATCTCTTTATCAACCAGCTTCGTGATATAAATCTCTACATCACTAAAGTATTTCTGGTCCCACAGTTTCATGATGGCTTTTGAAAATGCATCACCACCCGGAATGGTCACTTCGTCACCTACATTCAGATTGGAAATAGAGATCAATAGATTTTCATCAAAGAATTTATTACCGGTAACCTTAATGGCTGATATCTTATACTTTCTGGGGGTTCTCTGATTGAAGAGATTGATCAGATCCGCATCTACGGAAGTAATAACAGTATCCTTACCGGTAGTTTCTTGAGCATAGCTTACTATGCTTACCAATGATGATACTAAAGCCAAGACTAAAAATTTGTACACTTTCTGCATCCGGATTCTGTTTGTTCTTCAACTGGCTGGACTTGAAACAGCAGTCTTTTCAATGGTTTTGGGTTATATAAACGGGGCAAATTAACGGGAATTATTAAAAGTCTTTGTTAAATCAACCTCCATACTGATTGCGTTAAAAAGCTTTGTTTAAGCCAATTGTTTTTCCTCCTGAATTTGTTGACCGGTTTTACCAAATCGTCTTTCTCTGGACTGAAAATCAATAATAGCTTCATATAAATGCTCTTTGCGGAAATCGGGCCAGCGGGTATTGGTAAAATACAGTTCCGCATAGGCCAGTTGGTATAATAAAAAGTTACTGATACGGTATTCCCCACTAGTACGGATCATGAGTTCAGGATCCGGAAATTCACTGGTAGCAAGGTATTGTTGAATGGTATCCTGATTGATGTTTTCAGGATCAATTTTCCCGGATTTTACATCCAATCCGATCTGCTTCACCGCATTTGTCAACTCCCATCTACTACTGTAACTCAAGGCCAATATCAGGTTCAAGCCGGTATTGGCAGCGGTCATATCGAGTGCTTCTTTCAGCTCATTTCTGGCAAAATCAGGAAGCATACTCAAATCACCGATCACATGTAAACGAATATTATTCTTATTCAGAGTGGGTACTTCTTTTCGAATAGAATCCACCAATAATCCCATCAAGCCTTCTACTTCCTGTGCGGGTCTGTCCCAGTTTTCAGTACTGAATGCATACAGGGTTAAATAGCCAATACCCAGTTCAGCACTGCCTTCTACAATATTTCTAACACTCTCTACGCCATGAAAGTGGCCATAAAGCCTGTCTTGCCCCTTTTCCTTGGCCCAACGGCCATTGCCGTCCATGATAACGGCGATATGTCTGGGCAGACGGTCTTTATCGATTTGTGTCATTAAGGTTTCCTGCATGGTCGTTCCAACGGTATTAAGGCTGCGAAATTAACAAAATCAATGGGTTGCAGGGATTTAATTCCGATAAAAATCAAGAATAACAAACATCTTAACCGACAAGTGGCCATTAAATGTTACTTAGGAGTAGGGCACTTGTACGACTGAAGGCTGAAAGATAGACCCACTTTAAAGCTGGCAAAAGCATCTTTTTGAGGGCTATTCCCTCGCTGACGGCCTTTGATACCAATAGAAGTACCGGTTTCGTAGCTTCTATCCTGCAGCAAAAACGCAGGGGAAGGAGAGCCATCCGGCAATGGCGGAAAGGCATCCGGAGCGTATTGTCCGCTTACATCATCCAAATAATCGGTATTGGTAAAGCGATAGGTTAGTTCCCCAAATACATTCATACGCTCATTTAAAGCATATTTGAAGCCCACCGTAAAGGGTATACTGATGGCAATTGGATTATACGGCTGAAGATCCGGGTATAAAGAGCTTCCCTGACCTTCTGTACCTAATGGACGGAGCATATATTTTTCTCCGTTCAGAAAAGCATAAGGATCATGGGAGAAAACACCCAAGCCAATCCCTACATAGGGTGTATAATGGTATCCTTTGAACCCGGGTTGAAAACGGAAAAAGTTGAAATCACCTGACACAGCCAATTCCCAAACATTGCTGTTAAAACTCAGGTTACGTCTACGTTGTGCAGCATTATCACTGTAAACATCAGAATAACCTAGCATGGCATATTCAGCAGATAATCTAACACCGATATAATTACTGATCTGTTTGCGAAAGAAAAGACCTGCAGCAATCTTGGGTCTGTTCACTTTAATGTTCGGATTCAGGTCACCAAAATAATGCGCAGCTCCAACAGCTACACCTACTTCTCCCTGATGGACAAAACTTTCCATTAATTGAGCATGTGTCTGTTGTAGACCCAATGCCAGTAACACGGATACGATTGCTTTTTTGAACATAGCGTTTGTGTCTTTACCCTTTTGTAAAATAGCACCAAATTTTGTTACGATAAAAGTTAATTTAACGGTATTTGGCATAGAACTATCACTACATGACCCTGTTACTCCATTTTCTTACTATGATAACAGTATCGTCAATAGATATCCATTTTTACAAAAATGATGCCTGCTTACCGTTTTTAGATAGGGATCACTAGTTCCTTTTATCCAATCCCCAAGTTAGTTTGGTTCTGAGGGTAGACAAAAAGCTGTTTTCATTCAACCGCACGAGGTTAATAGAGAATTGTTCTTTTCTTACTGCCAATTGCACCGTTTTACCAACGATCTCTCTTCTGGCATCCAATGCACAAATAAACATATCAGCCCTGCCTTCTACTTCAAAGGAAATGATATTATTATCCGGCACAATGATAGAACGAACATTCAGGTTATGCGGCGCCACAGGTGTTATCACAAAGCTGGCAGACTCCGGAAATAAGATCGGTCCATTACAACTCATATTATATCCGGTAGATCCGGTTGGGGTGGCCACGATCAATCCATCTGCCCAATAGGTATTCAAAAACTCTCCGTTGAGATACGTATGTATTTTGATCATAGGAGATGTGTCGCGCTTGTGAATCGCAAATTCATTCAATGCAAAAGGTGCATCTCCAAACAAAGGCTCATTAGAATCAAGATGTATCAGCGTTCGCTTATCTACCACAAATGTGCGATTGATCAAGGCTTCAACTGCACTGGTCAACTCTTCCGGACTAATACTCGCCAGAAAACCCAATCGACCAAAATTGATCCCAAGAATAGGAATACCATAATCGCGTACCATTGTCACTGCATCCAACATGGTACCATCGCCACCTAAACTGATCAAACAATCGATCTCTTCATTCAGGTCTTCAGGACCATTGAAGGGAATCATTTTATCTGCATGGTAAGCGGGTATTTGCATCGTCTCAATCAGGGGACGATAAATGTAAACCTGTGTTTCATAACGGGCCAGTTCATCCAATAAGATCAGAATGGGATTACCTTTTTCGGAATCAAGACCCCGGCTATAAATGGCAATTTTCATTGTATTCTTTTGTGTGTTTGGCAAACAGACCTGTCTATCTGCCTTTGTGCAACTGTATCTTAAAACTCTCTTCTGGTCTGTAAATATAAGCCATTGCGCCCCAGTTGGTTGAAGCTGTACTCAATTTTAAAGAGAAAATCATAGATAGATACAATATCCAAACCCAATCCCCACGTACGTAACAAGGTATTGTTCAACGTATTGGATGCAACAGGATTGGTGTGATGTCCATAACCAAGGTCTGCATAAGCTTTCAGGAAAAAACGGATCGGAATTTTGTCATGTGTTTTACTGGGAAAAGGATTGCGGAGAATAAATCCAAATACCTGATGATGCAAACCCGTTTTTAAAACACCTCCCGCTACTCCATCAATCACATTGTATTCCAAGCCCCGCATTTGTGTAAATCCATAACCCAACAATCGCTGGTTAAAAAACACATCATTATAGGGAAGCTTCACGATGCCAATTCCTTCCATATGTAAGAATGTGTTCTTAGCAAATGGTTTTGCATAAATGGCCCTCACACTCGCTTGCCATAGATTGGTTGCTTTCGTAACACCTCTCTTATACAAATTGGCTTCTAACTGAAAGCCTTTGGAAGGGTAGGGTATATAATCAACATTGTAATATTTGTACTGGTAGTTAAAATCGATATACCTGAATCTGGTTGCATTCCCTGGAAAGTAATTGGGGTTGAGTTGAAGTATCGTATCCGATAAGTTCTCATCGTTGTACGCTACTCTGAAATAGTGACGATTCCTGACATCAGGACGATAAGAATACGTAAGATCTAATTTGGTATACTTTCTTGCAACTGATTCTTGTCTGTTGAACAGTTGTTTATTATTGGCAGTTCCGTAATTGATTTCTTTTTGCGTGGATCTCACAAAACCAATATTGAAACCTTTGGTAAGTTTTTTATCTATGAAAGGAATGTCGTACCGGAGAGTGATCTGCTGTGTGTATCCATTGATCAACCAGATATTCAGATTATCATTTCTTCCGGTGGCATTGTTTTGTATGAATTTGATGCCATAATTCACACGATCCAAACTTCTTTTTTGATCTACCCACCACTGATTGAAATTTCTGTCTACCAATCTGAAATAAGGCATCGGAAAAAAATACCAGCGCTCTTTAAGATCCACATTGATCAATAGTACATTTCCTTTCTTAGCTGCCACATATACATTCACGTCTACAAATAATAAAGTGTTCATGATCTGCTGACGTGCCAGCTCCAACGATTTTTCCAATTCAGTATCAGAAATGCGATCTCCTTTTTTAAATGGTATTTCCCGTAGAATAATAAAGTCGCGAGTCTTTTTATTGCCACTGAGTTTGATATCACCAACGATCTGATAAATACTGCGCATGGCAACCCTTTCAGCCAAACTCAATGATGTTTTATTGGTGGAATCCTGTGCGGTCTCATCCTGAGCAAAGAGAGCGCCCGAGGATACGAGAA
>JBDKEH010000178.1:0-20567 GCA_039795345.1 Bacteroidota bacterium | reverse complement strand
CTTAAAATTAAGGTTTCATACCTATTCCTTCCTAAGATTATTTAAATGGATAAAACGTTGCCCTTGAGGAGTGAATGTGCAGAAGGACCTACGCAAAACAAAAAATCAAGGATACTCAGATTAGACTGAAAACCTATCCGATCCTCAAATACCTGGTGATAGGTCAATGAATGAGGCCCCAACTGGAAGTTTTTGGGTAACCAATGGCTTCTTTTATCTATGATTTCATCCGGTAACTCGATTTGATAATTGGCGGTTTCAGAAAATGCTGAAGGTATCTTCAAGACCTTCCAAAGCCAATCCCGAATTTCCCTGTTCAGATCCAACAAGAAAACATGCTTCTTGGAGTAGAGATTTTCCAAACCATCACGGTAAAACTCATAGAAGGGAGACCTGTTGTAACAGGATTCAAGGGTTCGCCAATGTTGCTGCTGCCACGGTAACGAATAACTGATCCGCACATCTTTGATCATCTGTTTTTGGTCGCGTCCTTTTTCAAGAGGAACGGACAAATTCACCAATCCATTACCCCCGGCGATAACCATTCTGTTGCGAAAACTCATCTTTTGGAAGCTTTCACATACTTCAAATTTAATATGTGAAAATTGAAACAAAGCATTAATGTAGTTAACACTTCCAAAATATTGATATTCAGTTATTAATATAGACATATTGAATGAAAACTAACGATTCTAAAAATGAACATCAATTGATCTTTTTTAGAATCGAAAATAATAATTTAAAACATCAATTGCATACTACAAGTTATTGATTTTCAATTAATTTAATGAAATTAATATAACTAAATAAAGTAGTTTTATTAACAATCGGTAAAAAGGGCTAAAAAACTAAATTTCTTAGGCGGGGATTTCAAAAAAAAGGAACCCTCGCTCCTCCAACACAAACCACTATTTTAGGAATTAAAGATAAAGCCACTCTCCTTTTTATTCATACACAATCTCTCCCCACAATTCAACTTTGGTCTTCTTAAAGGATTGATAAATGGCAGAAACTTATTATGTCTATCCTGTAATTTGCAATATGAAATACTCGCTCCTATCACTCTTTTTTATCATCGTACTGGTTGCCTGTAAGAAGCCTCAAGCATTTGATTACCGGAACGTAAAAAACGTAAAAATTGAAAAACTAGGTTTTGAAAAATCAACCCTTAGCATGGAACTGGTGTATTTCAACCCCAATGGGTTTGGTGTAGATCTCAGAAAAGTAGACGCAGATATCTATATCGATAACCATTATTTAGGCAAATATCAATTGGATACCCTCATGCATATCCAAAGAAAAGCAGAGTTTATTCTCCCCTCACGCATTCAGGTAGACATGCGCGGGATATTCAAGAATGCATTAAGCGTACTTTTTAATCGTGAAGTACTCCTACATGTGAAGGGAACAACAAAGGTTGGTAAAGCCGGCTTCTTTAAGACCATCCCTTTTGATTATGAAGCCAGGCATAAACTGGAGTTGTAAAGTATAAGGTTCAAGAGACAAGAGAGCAAGACAGAAGAAAGTCTTCAAGGTACATGCAGGCAGGACAAAAGAAAGTTTCCAACAGCCAACAAACAAATTTACATAGCGCAGGTCTGAAGTCCAGCGAAAAATTGAATCTTGAGCTTTGTTCCCTGCAACTTCCTTGCGTCTTGTCTTCCTGATTCTTGTATCTTAATTGTATGGTTTGACGTGACAAGGTTTTTTGGCCTGAGGACCACCGCCATCTTCTGCTCTTTTACAAGACGGTGGTAGTTTTTTATAAGCGTCTTCGATTGCTTTGGTATCATCAGCATCAAATCCGGCATTGTTCAGCGTAACTTTCAAAGCATCTGGATCGGTATAATTCGGCAAGTATTGTATTTTGATTTCTCCCTGCAAAAGATTGATCTTCCACTGTACCAACCCACCTTCAATGATCCCCTTTTCTTTGAGTAGATACTTATCCAAAACCTCTTTACATTCCCAGCATTTCAAGTTATTGGATTTGATGGTTACCCACTCCGGTTTAGCTTGTTGAGCATTTGTCAGCTTGCCCAAAGCAATGCAAAGGGACATTAACAATAACATCTTTTTCATAGCTTACAATTTAGGTGATTCATTCAGTGCAATTCTGTGTCTTCAGTGGCAATTATTTTATTAGACACCTGATCACCAGAAAATGTTGCCACAGAAGGCACTGAGATACACTGAATTTAGAGCCCCTTCCAATTGGCGGGATCCTTTCTCCATTCTAGCAATAATTGTTCCGTTTCTGCCGTAACCTGTCCTTTTTCAACAGCTAGACTAATCAAGCTGCTGTAATTGGTCAACGACTGGTACTTAACACCTGCTTTCGTAAAAGCTTCATCGGCATGAGGAAATCCATAAGTAAAAATAGAAACCATCCCCACCACCTCTACTCCTGCTGCACGTAATACATCTACTACCTGTAAACTGCTTTTACCTGTGGAAATCAGATCCTCTATGACCAACACTTTTTGTCCGGCAGTATAGAACCCTTCGATCTGGTTTCCCATACCATGTTCTTTAGGTTTTGGGCGAACATAGACATAAGGTAATTTCAATTGATCAGCAGCCATCGCGCCCCAGGCAATACCTGCAGTTGCTACGCCCGCTAGCAATTCCGCTTCCGGAAAGCCTTCAAAAATCACATTACACAATTCACTTTTGATAAAATCACGAACATAGGGGAAGGATAATACTTTACGATTATCACAATAGATCGGGCTCTTCCACCCGCTTGCCCAAGTAAAAGGGCTTTCAGGACTGAGTTTTACGGCTCCAACCTGGAGGAGTTTTTCGGCAACGGCTTTTTCATTGGTCATGATGCGAAAGTAGAAGTAATTCTGAATTTGTATCGCTTGAGACAACATGAAATTTGAAAATTTGAAAATAATGACCAGATTTGAACTATGGGAATACAAACAATAATTGCTGCAGGCGGATTGGTATTGAATGAGAAGAACGACATACTGATGATCTTCCGGAGAGGAAAATGGGATCTTCCAAAAGGTAAATTGGATGAAGGAGAAAAGATAGAAGATTGTGCAGTTAGGGAAGTAATGGAAGAAACAGGACTGACTCAACTTGATCTAGGAAGATTACTCGTCATTACGCAACATACCTACTTCGATCAATGGATCAAGAAAGATGTGATCAAACAAACACATTGGTACCTAATGAAAGCAAGTTTAGATCAACCATTAGTCCCTCAAACCACAGAAGATATTGAAAGTATTGAATGGGTAAGTAAGTCCCAACTAAGTGAAAGACTAGAGAATAGTTATGATACGATTGTTGAAGTAGTGAGCAAGTTGATAGTTGAGAGTTGATAGTTGATAGTTGACAGAAGGGAAGAAAGTTTCCTAAAATTCTGTCAACTATCAACTATCAACTAAATAAAACCCTACTTCTCACAAGGTTCTTTCCTCCTCGTATCGATCAAATAATGAATTTTCCATCCATTCTTTTCGCGGAGTAATTGAAAGGAGTTAACGCCACAATGACTGAAACTTCCGTTGAAATAAAATTTATAGGGTGTCCAAACAGAAGCTAGTGGGCCATCTATTTTGATGGTTTGGAATTCAATGCGCTCATCTGCAGCATTTTTTTGCAAACCTGCGATACTTCTACCAAAGTTGGATAACAGCTCACTTCTGGCACTAATATTTCCATCTTTATCACGTACAATGGTTTGAAGAATATTCTTTTCAGAAAAACAGTTGACTACGCCCGTAGAATCAGCATTGCGCATAGAAATGAACAACTGATTGATCACTGCCTTAACAGAATCTTCTGTGGATTGTGCATGAATATGGGCTGTCATCGTCATCAATACAATCGCTAACAGGTATTTTTTCATAAATATTACTTTCTTTAAAAGTAGTAGTAAATATGCTTTGTACATATCCGTTTATAAAAAAAGTCAGACCAAACTCGGATGTTTGATCTGACTTTTAATTATCTGCGGAAACTTATCTTAAGTAACCTAGTATTTTCAGCATACTTTGAGCTGTTTGTTCTTTGGCATACACCCAATCTTCCAGCTTCCCATTTTTATCGTATTCAACGATCACGTGTTTGGGAGATGGAATGAGGCAGTGTTTGATACCACCGTAGCCACTGATCTGATCTTGATAAGCACCGGTATGGAAAAAGCCAACATACAATGGCTCTTTATTCCCTTCCACATCTTTAGGATCGGTATTAGTTAGCTTGGGAAGAAATACTTCATTGATATGTTCTTCCGAATCATAATAATCATGGCTATCACAAGTGATACCACCTAATACGACTCGTTGATATTCGTTGTCCCATTTATTGATCGGCAACATCAAGAATTTCTCTCCGATACCCCATGTATCCGGCAAGGTTGTAATGAAAGAAGAATCTATCATATACCAACACTCTCTGTCGTTCTGCACTTTTTGACCGATAACGCTATAAATATGCGCCATGCTCTCTCCCACCGTATAACTTCCGAACTCTGTGTAGATATTCGGCATGGGTACTTTGGCTTTCTTACAAGCTTTCTTGATATTGCTCACGATCTCATTGATCATGAACTGATAATCGTATTCAAATCCCAATGAATGTTTGATCGGAAAACCGCCGCCGATATTGATAGAGTCTAGTTCCGGACAAATCTTTTTCAGCTGACAATACAGGTTAATGATCTTATTCAACTCAGACCAATAATAAATATCGTCCTTGATTCCTTTATTCAGGAAGATATGTAACATCTTCAACTGAAATTTATCTTCATATCCTTCGATCTCATCTACATAAAATTCAAGGATATCTTTTGCACGAATGCCTAAACGAGAAGTATAAAAAGGAAAATTAGGTTCTTCTTCAGCAGCCACACGAATACCTAAACGAAATGGTTGTTTTACACTACGCTTATACGCTTGCAGTTCCTCTTTGTTATCCAAAATAGGAATCACATTTTTGAAACCTGAGTTGATCAGTTTTGCGATGCGCGATGTGTAAGACTTTTGTTTATACCCATTACAGATGATATATGTCTCTTTGTTGATCTTTCTTCGTTGGTAGAGGCGATTGATGATCTCAATATCATAAGCATAAGAAGTCTCTAAATGGATATTATGCTTTAATGCTTCTTCTACTACAAAAGAGAAATGAGAACTCTTAGTGCAATAACAATAAAAATATTCGCCTTCATATTTATGCTTCTTGAAAGCATCGGCAAACATTTTTTTTGCTTTGTTGATCTGCATTCCGATTTTGGGCAGATAGGTCAACTTCAATGGCGTACCATATTTTTCTATGATCTTTTTCAGATCCAATTCATTGAACTGGAGATAGCCATCGTCATTAACATCGAATCCTTCTTGCGGAAAGTGGAAGGTCTGATTCACCAGTGAGGTGTAGGTATTGTTCATTAGCCGGGTTAGTGGTTGTTTAGTGTGAACAAGATTGGTACCTTATTGAAACAACAAAAATAGTTGTTTGTGCAGTTCAACAAATAAAAAAACCGGGAAGTAGGGTTACTTCCCGGTTATATTTTTGATCAGCTTACTGATTATTTTACTGAGTTTACAAGTGCCTTGAAACTAGCAGGCTCATTCATCGCCAAATCAGCCAATACTTTACGATTCAGATCGATACCTTTTACTGCCAATTTATTGATAAACTGACTGTAGGTCAATCCTTCTTCTCTTACTGCTGCGTTGATACGGGCGATCCAAAGCTGGCGATATTCGCGCTTCTTCAACTTACGACCAACATAGCTGTAGGTCATACCTTTTTCAACAATATTTTTGGCTACGGTGTATACATTTTTACGTTTACCGTAGAATCCTTTGGCCTGCTTCAGGATACGCTTCCTGCGGGCTCTTGATGCTACTGCATTTACTGAACGTGGCATAGTATCTTTTTTTGTTCCTTCTTCGGTGAACCGATATCAGGATTTGTTTTTTAATGGTTTGATTTCCCTTCCGGGGATGATGGGCTTTGATTAACCTTTCAGACGTAATAAACGAAGAACAAAGTCTTTGTTCGGAGCACCTACAACACCTTTTTTGTTCAATGCTCTTTTACGCTTCTTAGATTTCTTGGTTAAAATGTGCCTTTTAAAAGCTTTTTGGAAGGTGATCTCTCCACTGCCAGTCACCTTAAAACGCTTCTTCGCGCTGGAGTTTGTTTTTACCTTTGGCATAAATAATAATCTGATTAAGATTACACCCTGCTGGCGGCCCCGAACAGACGGGACACTTGTTGAGCCTTACGGGAAAAATTTGGAGTGCAAAAGTAGGGAAAAAACAGAGAAATAAGAAATAAGGAACAGAGAAACAAAGGAAATTCAACCTACAAACCCCTTTATAATAGAAATGTCGATGAACATCATCGACATTTCTATTATAATTAATTGAAAAACAGAATGTTACAGGCTTTCTTTTGCTTCGTGTTTCTTATTTTATGTTTCTCTGTTACTTATTCCTCTGTTTTACTCGCCGCTTTCTTCTTACCTGTTTTTGGGGTAAAAATGGCGAACATACGCTTACCTTCCAGCTTTGGCATACTTTCCAGAGAACCGGCTTCTGCCAGACGTTCAGCAAATTTCAAAAGTAACAGCTGTCCACGATCTTGGAACATGATCGCACGGCCTTTGAACTGAACATAGGCTTTTACCTTATTTCCATCTTTCAGGAATTTCTCTGCATGTTTTGCTTTGAAATCGAAGTCATGATCATCCGTACCAGGCGTAAAGCGGATCTCTTTGATCTCACTTTGCTTGGAATTGGCCTTCATCTCCTTCTCTTTCTTCTTCTTTTCGTAAAGGAACTTCTTATAATCGATCACCTTACAAACGGGAGGGTCAGCTGTTGGAGAAATTTCCACAAGATCCAACTCTTGTTCCTGAGCGATCTTTAATGCTTCCTGCGTTGAATACACGCCTACTGTTACATTGTCGCCAACCAAACGCACTTGTGGTACTCGGATTCTTTCGTTGATACGATGTTCAGGCTCCGGTTGCCTGTTAAACCTGGGATTAAATCTTCCGCCCCCTCTTGGTGGTAATGCCATTAAAACTTGTTTAGTTAAAAATTTAGGTGTTAAAGATATAGCTATTTCCTTATTCCGAATTATTCCCCGCCTTTTCGCTGAAGAATTTCATCCTGAATCATGGCTGTAAATGCTTCCAATGCTTGTGTTCCGAGATCGCCTTTCCCTTGTCTGCGTACTGCTAGTTTTCGCTCAGCCGCCTCTTTCTCTCCCACTACCAACATATATGGTACTCGACTTAATTCAGTATCTCGAATCTTCTTTCCGATCTTTTCACTTCGATCATCGATCTCCACTCTCACTCCAATTGCACGCAGTGATTGTTTTACCTCTAGTGCATATTCCATGAACTTATCACTGATCGGTAGGATCTTTACTTGTAATGGTGCCAACCATACCGGGAATTTTCCGGCATAATGTTCCAACAAGAATCCAATGAAACGCTCATGGGTACCCAATGGAGCACGGTGTATGATCAATGGAACTTCAGGCTGATTGTTCTGGTTCACATAGTTCAATTTGAACTTATTACCTGAATTGAAATCTACCTGATTGGTCGCCAATGTAAACTCTCTTCCAATAGCACTCCAAATCTGCACATCGATCTTTGGTCCATAGAAAGCTGCTTCATCCGGTACTTCTACAAATGGAATATTTGATTCGATCAACACATTGCGTACCATGGATTCTGTTTCTTTCCAAAGCTCAGGTTCATTCACATATTTGGCACCTAATTTGGTTGGCTCATGTAAACTTAAACGCATCACATATTTATCAATACCAAATATCTTAAAGTACTTGATGTACATATCATTCACCGCTCGGAACTCCGCTGCAAACTGCTCTTTGCTACAATAAATATGTGCATCATTCATGTGCAGACAACGAACACGCATCAATCCAAATAACTCCCCACTTTGCTCATAACGATAACAAGTACCGTATTCAGCTATTCGGAATGGAAGATCTTTGTAGCTCTTAGGTTCGGCATCAAATATTTTATGGTGATGCGGACAGTTCATGGCTTTTAGATAATACTTGGTTCCATCCAATTCCATCGGCGGGAACATACTATCTGCATAATAAGGCAAGTGTCCGCTGGTGAGATACATACTCTCTTTGGCGATATGCGGTGTTACCACACGCTTGTAACCGGCATCCTCTTCTGTTTGCTTCGCCAGCTTCTCTAATTCTTCGATGATCACGGTACCATTCGGCAACCATAGAGGCAATCCTGCTCCAACATCATCATCCATAGTGAAGATGCCGAGTTCTTTACCCAACTTACGATGGTCTCTTTTCTTTGCTTCTTCTAGCATCAAAAGATATTCATCCAATTCTTTTTGATTGGGGAAAGTGACGCCATACAAACGGGTCAGCATTTTATTCTTCTCATCACCTTTCCAATAAGCACCGGCAATGCTGGTTAACTTAATGGCTTTAATGAATCCCGTATGTGGGATATGAGGTCCACGACAAAGATCTGTGAACTGTCCTTGGGTGTAGAAAGTGATAGAGCCATCATCTAACCCCTGCAAAAGATCTAACTTATATTCATCAGATTTTTCCTGAAAATAAGCAACCGCCTCTTGTTTTGATATTTCTTTACGCTGATAAGCATTGTTCTGCTTAGCCAGTTCATTCATCTTCTTCTCGATAGCTGCCAGATCTTCTTCGGAGATATGTTGTCCACCCAAATCAATATCATAATAGAATCCTTTATCCAATGCCGGTCCTACCCAAAACTTAACCCCGGGATATAAGGCTTCCACTGCCTCAGCCATCAGGTGAGCAGAAGAATGCCAAAAAGTATTTTTCCCCTCTGTATCATCCCATGTATGCAATTTCAGTGAACTATCGGTCGTGATTGGACGTGTGGCATCCCATACTTGTCCATTCACACTTGCGGCCAATACTTTTCTGGCGAGTCCTTCACTGATTGATTTAGCAATATCCAAAGCACTTACGCCTGCTTCATACTGCCTTTCTGCCCCATCGGGAAAACGAATCTTGATCATTGGTTCGATTGCTGAAAAATTGAATAATTCTAAGGAGTGCAAAAATAGTATAAAGCTGCGAGCTTCGAGCCATGAGCTATGAGCTTGATACTTTATTTTATTCAGGTTTATTAAAAGTTGAATTGCTCGTAGCTCGGAGCTCAAGGCTCGAAGCTTATTTAACGCTTCTTTATCAGCATGCACTATATTGCAATCGTAGTTTTGCCCGAATGAGACTGAATATTACCCTAACCTCTTTTTTACTGTTGTTTTCGCTTGCCCTAGGTGCCCAGAATTTGACGGGGATCTGGAGAGGTTATTTCGGCTCTTCTAATGGCCTATACAAGGATGACACCCGTCAGGAAATGTATAAATATGAAGTTCAGATCGATCAGCAGAGCAATAATGCATTGAAAGGGGTTACCTATTCGTACCAGAGTACTGTTTTTTATGGAAAAGCTACATTACAGGGTATTTATACGGTTCAGACCAAGAATCTCATCTTAAAAGAATTGGCTTTAGAAGAATTGAAAATTGGAGATAACAGTGAACCTTGTTTAATGACCTGTTATTTGGAATATTCCAAAATGGGAAACCTGGAAGTTCTTCAAGGAACTTTCATTTCAGTGAATGTAAAAAGTAAGGTGGATTGCGGTACCGGTAAAGTGTATTTAGAAAGAGTAAAAGAATCAGATTTTGAACTAGAACCCTTTTTATTAAAGAAAGGTGGTTTCTCATCCAAGCGTGGAAAGGATTCTGTGAAACCTCCTTTAAGCCTTAAAAAGCCGGCCACTGTTAATAAACCTAATACAAACACACCAAAGGATAACACGGTAAAAACTCCTTTGAAAATACAAGCTGCACCTCCGGTATCAAAAAAAACGTCCCCTGTTTCACAAGTTCCCACAACCAAAAACAACACTGCGGTAACAAAACAAAAAACAGCTACAAATACAGCTAAGAATATACCCCAAGCAAAAACTTCCACACCTGCTAAAACAGAAGCAAACATTGCACCTCCTCCTGTATCAAACTGGAAACAGGATGCAACGATCGCCACAAGAAAGACTGATACACCGATCGTAAAGTGGGAACAACCAACAACTACAAAAGGGCCGATCCCGAAAGTGTTATTAGAAAGAGAAAATAATTTGGTCAAAACGATCTATACCAATGAGCGTAGCTTATCGATAGAAATTTTCGATAACGGAACGATCGATAATGATACCATTTCTCTTTACCACAATAATAAATTGGTCATCAGCAATGGCAAACTCAATTATACGCCACTGAAGTTCAATATTAAGTGTACGGAAGAAGATGTCAGACATGAATTGATCTTAGTAGCTGAAAATCTTGGAGAGATCGCTCCTAACACTGCGCTTATGGTGATCACTGCCGGGAAAAAACGATATGAGGTGTTTCTTACTTCTAATGAAAAAAGAAATGCCAAAGTGGTCATTGAATACAAACCGGACTGATCAAATGTTACAAAAACTCATCAGCAACCCAAAGTTTGTTTTTCTTTTTGATGCACTTGGCGCATTGCTTACTTGTACTTTGATCGGCGGATTATTAGCAACGTATCAATCGTACATAGGACTCCCTTCTATTTGGTTATATATTCTTGCTTCAATAGCTGCAGTATTCACTATTTACTCAAGCTGCTGTGCCTTATTCCTACAAAGGAAATGGAGCCCCTTTCTAAAAATTATTATCACCGGTAATACCCTATACACTTGTCTTACCATTTCGCTAATCATCGTTTATAGACAAGAACTCAAAAGTTTAGGGCTCGCATATTTTATTGGGGAGATATTTGTTTTGGCAGGTGTGATTTGGATAGAGCTAAAGGCATTAAAAACATTGACCGATTAAAATCACCCTTCTTAAAACTTGCGGCACTAAATTAATCTACAAGATCAAGTATACTCCCTCTTTTGTTCCTTGTTGCTTTCTGCTTGTTTCTTTCTTTTAGAGTTTGATGTTCCACGTCACAGCAGGTATCACCGGGAATAATGAAACCTGTCTGGCAGATACACGCAAATCACCATTAGATGCTTGTCCTTCCTGATCGAAATAAATAAAATAAGGATTCAATCTGCTATATGCATTGTATAAACTGAATACCCAATTAGAAGTATACTTTCTTACTTTTTTAGGAGTGGGCGTATACGTAAATGAAACATCCATTCTATGATACGGCTTCATTCGATAAGCATTGATTCTGCTATACTCTTGTGTCAATACCCCACCTACAAAATAAAAACGTTCGGGTAAAGACGTTGCATTGCCTGTTCCGTACACAAATACACTCGATACTTTCCATTTTTTTGATAGTTCATAAGTACCTACAATCGACATATCATGTCTTCTATCATAGCGACTGGGGTATTTCAATCCATCATTCAAGTCTTTGAATCTTCTCCATGTCCAGCTCAAAGTATAACCGATCCATCCGGTAAATCTCCCACGTACTTTATTGATAAACAACTCCGCACCATAACTCCATCCCTTTCCAAAAACAAATTCCTCTTCCGGATCACGCAAGGAAGGCGTGTAACCTTCTTTGTACTCGATCTGGTTATTCATGGTTTTGTAATACAATTCAAGAGATGTTTCAAACATGCCATTATTAAAATTCCTGAAATAGCCAGCAGCATATTGCCAGCCAGTTTGTGGACGAACCCGGATGGTACTAGGCACCCATAAATCTGTTGGCAATGTTGTGCCCGCATTGGTCACCAAATGGATATATTGAATATTCCTTGTAATTGCTGCTTTAAAAGAGGACAATTCAGAAATGGCATATCGAACTGTAAGTCTGGGTTCTAAACCACCATGAGCTTTAACGGTTTGTCCGCGACCATACACCACGCTATCGATTTTATTACCGTCTACATCACGATCATACAAAGTATATCTTCCTATTTGTTGAAAAATACTGTAACGCAATCCTGCATTCACTTTGATCTTGTCAGACAACTCCCAGTCATCTTGAATATAAGCAGCATATTCATTCGCAAGCTTTCGAATAGCATTATTGGGTTCAAAAACGACCGAATCCTGACTACCACTTACAATATTGGGTAGGAAAGTGTGGTGTGTATATTGAATACCAAACTTGAGTTTGTGCTCTGGTACGGGATAAAAATCAAAATCGGTTTTCAGATTTAGATCTCTGATGCCTGATGATAAGTTGATATTGAAATCATTCTGTCTACCCGCCAGTTGAAATTTGTAATCATTATAAACAGCCGTGGTATTAGCAAACAGTTTTTTGTTGAATACATGATTCCATCGCAGTGTAGCGGTTGAATTACCCCAAGGAATGGTGGTGCTGAATGATCGTTTGGTATTATTAAATGTGAATTTATCTCTTCCGAAATAACCGCTGAGGTACAACACATCTTTTTCAGAAAAGCGATAGTTCATTTTAGCATTCAGATCATAGAAGTAGTATCCTGAGCCATAAAACTCGCTTTGTTTGCTAATGAATGGTTTGGATAACAGATCTACATATGTTCTTCTCGCTGAAAGAATATAAGAAGCTTTGTTTTTCTTCAAAGGCCCTTGAATCGAGAAACGTGATGCGATGAGCCCAATCCCTGCATCAATCTGTGTTTTGTTATTGTTACCTTCCTTCATCGCTACATCTACTACAGAAGAAAGTCGTCCACCATATTGAGCAGGCATTCCACCTTTGATGAGTGTAACATTCTTGATAGCATCTGCATTAAAGATGGAAAAGAATCCAAAGAGGTGACCTGTATTATACACAACCGCATCATCCAATAAGATCAAATTTTGATCAGGTCCGCCGCCACGAACATAAAATCCTGCATTCCCCTCTCCTGCATTCCGCACACCCGGCAACAATTGCAAGGTTTTTAAAGGATCAACTTCCCCCAGAAAAGCAGGTAAGGCTTTTGCAGTGTTCATACTCAACTCCACTTTACCCATTTGAGCCGTCTTCACATTGTTCTCTCTTCTTCGGCCTATTACTGTGACGTTATTGATAATGGCCGTATTGGGGAGCAATAATATATTTTGCTGGATATCTTTTTTAAGATCAATAGTAACTTCTGCTGTTTGGTATCCGATAAAGGAAACCAAGAGACGATATACCCCTTTCTCAAGAGAGATAGAAAAGAACCCATATTGATTACTTTGAACGCCCTTACCCTGCCCTACTACTTGTAAATTGGCACCGATCAAAGTCTCTCCAGTTAAAGAATCTTTCAGATAACCATTTAACGTTACTCTTTCTTGAGCAGATAATATGGAACCAATAAAAATAGATAGCACTAAAAAACAAATACGCATACTATAAATATATCTCTGCGTAACCTTTGCGATCTCATCTTCTCTGCGGTGATTATTAAAGTTAGTTCACCGCAGAGAACAAAAGATAACGGAGATTTCCGCTGAGCAGTTAGAGTTTTCGGAAATCAATAGAATCTTTTACTTCCCCGCAGATCAGCATTTTCTTGGGAAGGTATGGATTACGAATATCAGAGGAATTACTTAACCAGAAAGCCCCGGCATCATTGAAAGCCATCGGACAATACTGATGATATACTACAGCACGATCGTATTTAACGGTACGAATCAAATCATACAACTGCTCACTCAATACCTGAAACGATTTACGGCGCTCTTCAATATCTTTTTCCTGCTTCAAGGCAGTCAGTTCGTTACGAATACCTGTTGTATAAGTTTTCGCCGTTGATACAATGCTGGAATCAGCTTTTAACTCACCCAATACGCCTTCAGCAGCATTGATATCAGTGATCAATTGTTCTGTCCCCTTGGTAATCAACGTATCATTTTCCTTGATAAACTGGTCTTTCAGTTGGAAATAGCTATCCAGCATCTTTCCAAATACCAGATTGAAAGTATCAGAATTGGCACTTTGTCCGAGTGGTGCCTGTGGAGCTTCTGTTACAGCTGCTTTTTCATCATTTCCGCCACAAGCGGCCAAGAATAAGATCAGGGAGAAGGCCAATATCCTTTTCATAAGTATAAATTTTGCACAAATTTAAAGCAAATTGAAATGGCAGCCGTTTGCAATTACCTTTGCGCTCCTAAACCATTGTTAAGAAATGTTGATCGGCTTACAGAATGTGACTTTTGAATTTGGTGCCCGTGTAATTGTGGAAGATGCCACCTGGCATATACAACCCGGTGATCGTATTGGACTGATTGGTTATAACGGTACAGGTAAATCTACTTTGCTGAAAGTACTTGTGGGTGAATATACCCCCTCTAAAGGATCGGTTGAGAAAGGAAAAGATACCACCATTGGCTACCTACACCAGGATCTATTAAGTTTTGACACCAATGATACCATCACAGAAGTGGCATTGGGTGCTTTTGAACGTGTTCGTCAACTGGAAAAAGAGATCGAAACACTGGGACAAGAACTGGAAAAAGATCCTGAGAACAATGACCTACTGATTCGCTACACCGATGCGCTTCATGAATTAGATGTATTGGATGGCTACAATATTCATCACAAAGCCGAAGAAGTATTACACGGATTGGGCTTCAGTAATGAAGACCTTGTTCGTCCGTATAAAGAATTCAGTGGTGGATGGCGTATGCGTGTATTGCTCTGTAAAATGATCCTACAACAACCGGATGTTCTTTTATTGGATGAGCCTACGAACCACCTCGATCTTCCTTCTATTGAATGGTTGGAGAAATACCTCCTGCATTACCAAGGTAGCGTGGTGATCGTGAGCCACGATAAATTCTTTTTGAATCGAATGGTGAATAAGATCGTAGAAGTGTACCAACAGCAACTACATATTTATTCAGGCGATTATAATTATTATGAAACAGAAAAAGCGTTGCGCATAGAAATGCAACAAAAAGCTTTTGAGAATCAGCAGGATTATATTCGTCAGCAAGAACGTTTTATTGAGCGATTCAAAGCCAAAGCCAGTAAAGCTGCTCAGGCACAAAGTATTCAGAAGCGATTGGATAAGATTGAAAAAATTGAAGATGTAAAATTGGAAAGGCCGGATCTACGCATCAATTTTCAATTAGACAAAGTGCCGGGTAAAGTATTGGTAGAATTAAAAAATGCCAGCAAAAGTTTTGGGAAGATCAAAATTTTGGAAGGCGCACAGGCTGAGATTGAACGTGGTGATAAAATTGCATTGATCGGAGCCAACGGAAAAGGTAAATCTACTGTGTTACGTATGGTAGCCGGTACTGAACCTTTTGAAGGTGAGCGTGTGTGGGGACACAATGTGGAAGAGAGTTTCTATGCACAGCATCAGTTGGAAGCGCTGACCCTAACGCATACGATCCTGGAAGAATTACAACATTGTGGAAGTAAAAAAACGGATGTTGAATTGCGTGCATTATTAGGTGCTTTTCTATTTAGTGGTGATGATGTAGATAAAAAAATTCGTGTATTAAGTGGTGGAGAGAAAGCACGTGTCGCATTGGCGAAAACCATTGTCAGTAAAGCGAATTTTTTGATGCTCGATGAACCGACCAACCACCTTGACATGCACTCGGTTGAATTATTGGCGGAAGCATTGAACAAATACGAAGGCACAATTATTTTGGTGAGCCACGATCGTTATTTCATTTCCAAAACAGCCAATAAGATCTGGGAGATTGTTGATCATGAGATCAAAGAATTCAAAGGCACTTATCAGGAATGGGTGGAATGGAATGAAAGAATGGAGAGAATCAAGGAGGAAGAGACAAGAGGGAAGAAACAAGAGACAAGGAAGGTTCAAGAAACAGAGAATAAGACGCAGGTTGAAACCAAGAAAGTGGAAGTTGCTGAACCAGTTAAGTCAACTCCTACCAATCAACCGATCGATAGAGAAAAACAGAAGGAGTTACAGAAACTAAAACGGAGACTCAGCAATCTTGAAACAGAATTAGACAAAGTAAAGCAAGAGAAAATACAATTGGAAGCTGCACTCGGCGATCCATCCAACTATTCAGAACCCAAAAAGTTTCAAGCATTGGAAGCGCAATACAAACAAGCTCAAACGAAATGGGATGAGATGAATAAGGAGTATGAGGAAGTGTTTGAAAAAGTAGTAGAAAGCGAAATGTGAAAAGTGAAAAGTGAAAAGTGAAAGGTGAAAGGTGAAAAGTAAAATGGTATTATATTTCACTTTTCACCTTTCACTTTTCACCCTCCTACGGCAGCAACACCGCATCAATCACATGCACCACACCATTGCTGGCAACGATATCAGTACCTGTAATATTTGAAGCGGCCATATTACCGTTACCTCTTACTTTGGCACCTCCTGCTAAAGTGATGGTCACAGTTCCACCATTGGCTGTTGCGGGTCTAGCACCTTCTGTTAGATCAGAAGAAAATACCCTTGCAGCTATAACATGGTAAGTCAAAATAGAAGCCAATGTATTGGGGTTAGCTTGTTGTATAGATTCGATGGTTGGGAAACCTGCATTCTGAAATGCCGTATTGGTAGGGGCAAATACCGTAAATGGTCCTGCACCAGATAATACTGCTGCTACATTAGTGGTACCTTGACTCGCTCTTACGACTGCTGCAACTAAGAAAGAAAGATTAGCGTTGCCTTGTGCTAACTGCACAATATTTCCCGGAGGTGGCATCAATACTTTATTGATCACGTGCACCACACCATTGGCAGCATCTACATCAGCAGTAGTCACAGCAGCACCATTCACAAAAACACCATTCCCATTTTTTGTAACATACACATTTGCTTGACCTGCGCTTGCCAGTTCAGTAGTAGCAGAAGGTATAGCACCAGATGCATATTCTTGTCCTAGTACATGATACAAAATAATCTGGCGCAGCGTAGCTTCAGGCACTGCATTGATAGCAGCTTCTGTACCTAAACCTGCTGCAGCAAATGCATTGTTATCCGGTGCAAACACAGTGAATGTTCCTTGTCCTGATAAAGTTTCAACCAATCCTGCGCGTACAACAGCAGTTCTCAATAAAGAAAGATTTGCATTTTCTGTTACCAATGTTGCAATCGTTTTTGCCGGTGCTGCTTCATCTTTTTTACAAGATACCAAAGCAAACAGTGGCAGGCATGCTAACATTAAGATTTTAATGTGCTTCATCATAATTTGGTTTTTTGTTGATTAATGATGGGTTATATAAAAAATGTTGTTTTGCACGATAGAACCATTAGTGATCACATGTAGTACACCCTTTCCATGCATCAACAATTGAATTAATTGCCATGCTTGTGTTGTAGGCATAGGATGGCTAGTTGGATTCACATGTGTTTCCATCGGCTGAGTAAATAAATAATTTGATAAATGGTGAACATGGATAGTTGTGTACAGCAAGACTTTGGTCAGTACAAAACCATCACAACATCATCATGCAATTGATTAAGGGTTCATCAACGATCGTGACAAGTAAGCTAAACAATGATCTACTGATCATGCATCAAGAGGGGTGATAATGGAACAACACAAAAAAAGTTTTGTTCTGAAAAAATCATAAAAAAATGTTAGAAGAAAGTTTGTTCTAAAGATGATAATTTAAAAAGAGAAAAGACTCTACAAACAAATAGCATCAATGAAACCCAACAGTCTTTTATAATTCACCTACACAAAAAAAGGTGAGCAAATGCTCACCTCCTATTTTGATTTTTGAATTTTTACTTTTGACTTTTTATTTACTCAAAATACTCCTACTGATCACAATTCTCTGTACTTCACTGGTACCTTCATAGATCTGTGTAATCTTCGCATCGCGCATCAATCTTTCTACATGGTATTCTTTCACAAAGCCATATCCGCCGTGCACTTGTACTGCTTCGGTTGAGATCCACATAGCCGCTTCACTAGCATAAACCTTGGCCATGGAAGAACTTAGGGTGTAATCAATTTTATTATCTTTTTCCCATGCAGCTTTCAAACAAAGTAAACGAGCCGCTTCTACCTTTGTTGCCATATCAGCCAACTTAAACTGAATAGCTTGGTGATGCATGATCTCTTTACCAAATGCTTTACGTTGCTTGCTATAAGCCAATGCTAATTCATAAGCACCACTCGCAATACCTAATGCCTGAGACGCAATACCAATTCTTCCTCCTGCCAATGTTTTCATAGCAAATTTGAACCCGAATCCATCTTCACCGATTCTGTTTTCTTTAGGCACTTTTACATCAGTCAATAAAATCGTGTGTGTATCACTTCCGCGAATACCTAATTTATTTTCTTTAGCAGCAACGGTTACACCGGGCCAATTTTTCTCTACGATGAATGCATTGATACCCTTACTTCCTTTTGCAGGATCGGTTTGTGCCATTACCAGATACACAGAAGCGGAAGAGCCGTTGGTGATCCAGTTCTTGGTACCATTCAATAAATAGTAATCACCCATATCTTCAGCAGTGGTACGTTGACTGGTAGCATCACTACCTGCTTCGGGCTCACTCAATAAGAATGCACCAATGTATAGTTCTCCATCTTTACGTCCTTGCGCCAATGGAGTCAAATATTTTTGTTTCTGTTCTTCAGAGCCAAAAGTTTCTAGTCCCCAGCAAACCAAACTGTTGTTCACACTCATACAAACACTGGTACTAGCATCTACCTTACTGATCTCTTCCATTGCAAGAACATAACTAATGGTATCCATTCCGGCACCACCGTATTTAGGATCTACCATCATCCCCATAAAACCAAGTTCTGCAAGTTTCATGATCTGCTCCTTAGGAAACTGCTGTTTCTCGTCGCGCTCAATCACGCCTGGTAAACACTCATTTTGGGCAAAATCACGTGCCGCTTTCTGGATCATTAAATGTTCTTCGCTAAGTTGGAATTGCATATGTTTTCTTTTTGGCGGTGCAAAAATAAGCTAACAAACGTTAGGAAAAGCGATTTTTGATTTTTTGATGTCTGATTTTTTGATTTAAATCAAAAAATCAAGAAATCAAAGATCACAGATTAATAGTATTTCTTTTGGAGATTGTGTAGGATGCTTTTGTCCAAATCATTGATGCGCTTGGTAGTATCCTGTAAGAAATGGCGTTTAAAGGCTTGAATGGCTGCACTGGTATCTTTTACGTCATAGCCGATGATACGTAATGCCTGAATATGATTAAAATTCGCAGGAACAGGTTCTCGGTTTTCGTCATACCACAAACCAAACCCCTTTTCTGCCAATAGTTTCCAAGGGAATCGATAGTTAGGATCATTTTTGCGAGTAGGTGCAATATCACCATGACCAATAAAATTGGCGGTAGGAATGGCATACTGTTTTTTGAGCCTGTTCAATAAACTCAACAAACTATTGATCTGCAAGCTATCGAATGGTTCAAATCCATTGTTATCTAATTCGATACCGATAGATGCAGAATTAATATCCGTCTGATTGCCCCACTTCCCAACTCCACCATGCCATGCACGCAGATAATCGTTCAGCATATGATGTAATACCCCGCTTTTGCAAATCACATAATGCGCACTTACAGAAGTTCTGGGAAGTGTAAATGTTTTGAGTGTTTGATCACAAGAGTTCTGGGCTGTATGGTGAATGATCACAAAAGTGGGCTTCCGCAAATTGAAATTGGTTGTTCCTACCCAATATGGTGGCATTAAAGCTGAATCCGAAAATGAACTTTCAATCGGCAATGCCGCAATTTCTTTGGCATAGGCTTTTACCTTTTGCTTGTACACTTTGTTGGTAGACTTATAAGGATGTGTTGAACAAGCGATGATGGCAAGTATAAAGACCAATAAAACTGTATTTCTCATGGGTTCGGTTGAAACGGAAAAATACAAAGAAATGATCATGATGAATCCTTATTCATCAGTATCTCTTATTTACTTATTTTTATTCAGTGTTCTTCTGTGTCTTCAGTGGCAATTAATTAGCCACTGAGTTCACTGATAGGCACTGAGATAAATGATGGATTATGTCTTTACACTTAGGAAGAACAACATTTGGAGATCCTGCAAATAAAGGGAATGTATTAACAAGAGAAGAAGCAGAAGCATTGTTTCATGAATGGGTGTTGAATCCCAGATTGAAGCTTCATATGCGTCAGGTTGGACACTTAATGAAATGCTGGGCTGCTGAAAAATTACAGGCTGATGAAGCTGATCAATGGCGTTGGGAAATGGCCGGTCTTTTACATGATGCCGATTGGGATCAGTGGCCTGAATTGCATTGTAAAAAAATCATTGAAGAATTGGAGCAACGTAATATAGACCCTGAGATCATTCGTGCAATTGCATCTCATGGGCATCACTATTTTGGCGTAATACCCGAAACCGAAATGGATAAAATGTTATATGCATTTGATGAATTATCAGGTTTGATACATGCCTACTCACTGATGCGCCCGGGTGGCTATGAGGGCATGGATGTAAAAGGTGTCAACAAAAGACTTAAAGAAAAATCATTTGCTGCGAATGTCTCCAGAGACGATATCAAAGATGCTTGCGAAAGAGCAGGAATAGAGTTGAATGATTTGATTGGGTTTATTGTGCCGAGACAGAGAGAAGTGAATAGTGAGTAGTCAAAGGTGAAAGGTGAAA
>JBDKEH010000177.1:0-35244 GCA_039795345.1 Bacteroidota bacterium | reverse complement strand
AAACTACTTTTATGAAAAAAATACTACTATTCGTTACCATCGTTGTGTTTGGTACACTTGTGTCTCGCGCACAATATATACTGCCGTTGAAAGAACAATCTAGGGTGATTGATGAATTATTGGCTGAACGTTTAAATCATTTGTTACCTGCTTTGATGAAAGAAGAAGGTATTGATATGTGGATCGTGATCTCAAGAGAATACAATGAAGATCCTGTGATCAAGACCATGTTACCATCTACATGGATTTCAGCCAGACGAAGAACGATTTTGGCTTTCTATAACAATCCCAATGGCACGATTGAGAAATATGCTATTGCACGATATAATGTAGGGAATGAGATCAAAGCAGCTTGGGATATGAATAAATTTCCTGACCAGTGGGATGCGTTGACAGATTTGATCAAACAAAAGAATCCATCTAAGATAGGATTGAATTATTCTACCCATTATGCGCATGCTGATGGACTCACCTTTACTGAGCAAAAAGAATTGATGGCAAAACTTCCTTCAGCTACTGCAGCTAAAGTAGTAAGTGCAGAAAAGTTGGCTGTTCGTTGGTTGGAGACAAGAACAGCAAGAGAAATGCAATTGTATCCTCAACTGATCCAGATCACACATGATATTATCAAAGAAGGTTTTTCAGAAAAAGTGATCATGCCTGGAGTTACCACCACTGATGATCTTGTTTGGTGGTTCAGACAAAAGATCAGAGATCTTGGTTTAGACACATGGTTTCATCCTTCTGTATCGGTACAGAGAAATGACCCGGAGAGTTTCGATCACCTTCGCTCCTTTTCTAATAGACCTAAAGATGAAGTCATCAGAACCGGAGACTTATTGCATGTGGATATTGGTATTACTTATTTACGTTTGAATACAGATATCCAACAACATGCTTATGTGCTGCAACCCGGAGAGAAAACAGTCCCTGATTATTTGGTCAAAGCTTTTGAAAAGGGAAATCGATTACAGGATATTCTGACTTCACAATTTAAAACCGGCAAAACCGGTAATCAAATATTGGCTGATGCGTTGGCACAAGCAAAAGCTGAGAATATTCAAGCAGTGATCTATACACATCCGATCGGCTTTCATGGACATGCTGCCGGTCCAACCATTGGATTATGGGATCAGCAAGGCGGTGTACCCGGTTCAGGAGATTTTCCATTGAATAAAAACACCGCTTTTTCTATCGAATTGAATGCAGCGTCTGAAATTCCACAATGGAAAAAATCCATTCGTATCATGTTGGAACAAGATGGTTTTTGGGATGGTAATCAATTCAGGTATATCAGTGGCCGACAAGTAAAGCTACTTACCATTCCATCACACGCATCACATATCGGAGATTGATTGTAATCATAATTCATCGGTGTTAAAAAGGATTCAATGAATCAATTTCTTTCTCAGGAATATTGGAACAACAGGTATTTACAACATCAAACAGGTTGGGATATTGGTACTATTTCTACCCCGCTTAAGGAGTATATTGACCAATTGTCTGATAAACATATCAGCATACTTATTCCCGGTGGCGGCAATAGCTATGAAGCATTGTATTTATTAGAGCAAGGATTTACAGATATCACTGTAATTGACCTAGCAGCTTCAGTAACAGAAAAACTAGAAACGCAAACTACCGCATATAAAAGCAATATCAAGATCATCACCGGAGATTTCTTCGAGTTAAATGGAGCCTATGATCTGATCCTTGAACAAACTTTTTTCTGTGCCATTGATCCGGCATTAAGAAGAAGTTATGTTACCAAAATGTCGGAGCTATTGAAACCTCAAGGTAAATTGGTAGGCGTATTGTTTAACAGAGCTTTCGAAGGTGGTCCACCCTTTGGCGGAAGTGAAAAAGAGTACAGAGCACTATTCGCTTCAACATTTCATCACATTAGCATGGAGCCCTGCTACAACTCTATTCCACCTCGTTTAGGCAGTGAATTGTTTGTGGTGATGAGAAAATAGTTAATGGTCAATAGTCCATGGTCCATAGTTATTGAAATGTATTGGCCATGTACCATCGACTATGGACTATGGTCTAAGTAGTATGCTTAATAATCGCATCAAAGCTACTGATACCAATAATTTTCTCAGTGATATATCCTTCTGCGTAACCTACCCCTATTCTTTTTCCAAGCATCATGGCGCGGGCTTTTACGGTTTCTAAAAACTGTGGCGTAGAAATATAGGTTTGTGGTTCATCACTGGAGCTACTATTGAATTGCGTGGTATAGGCTAAAACAGATTCAATCTTTTTATCCATGTATGCGGTAATATCCACCACAAATGAGGGTTGTATAAAACGATCTTGAATATAATGGAATACATAAGTGGGTCTCCATGCAGTTTGAGCTAAGCCATCATTCGTCGTTTCAATCTTACGTAATCCGGATAGAAATGCAGCGTCAGACACCAGCTTAGCACTTCTACCATGATCAGGATGTCTATCTTCCGGTGCATTCGCAAGTATGATCTCCGGCTGATATTTACGAATAACTTCAATGATCAATCTTTGATGTGCCTCATCATTCTGAAAAAATCCATCGGCCATACCCAGGTTTTCGCGAACCTGTACCCCGAGAATCTTTGCTGCAGCAGCAGCTTCTTGCTTGCGAGTTTCAGCAGTACCTCTGGTTCCCAATTCACCACGCGTAAGATCTACGATACCGACTTTCTTTCCTTCCGCCAATGCCGCCAGGATGGTACCTGAACAACCCAATTCAACATCATCCGGATGAACGCCAAATGCCAATATATCCAGTTTCATATTTTTTCAATTGAATCACAAAGGTAAGGTTTGCATTTGCATAAATAAGTCAGGGTATCCATGAGAATGCCCTGACTTGATCGGCTTATTGATTGTTTATCGATTAGTAGTAATAAAACAAAGTGTTGGTCTCGATCAATTCTCCTGATGGATCTTGGTATTGGAATTTCTTTGTCAGCGGTTTTGATTGCGGATCATAAGTAAAAATGCTATTGAAAATGGTTGTCATATTGTTCAACTCCCTTTTAACAACTCTCTTTCCGGGATTATTTTTTAATCGAACAATCCCATAATAGTAAGGCACTTGTCGAACCAGTTCTTCTGCGTTTATTTTATTGTCATAATCAGAATACTCAGTAGTCAGGTGCTTGACCAATTGTCCTGTAAAAACATTCACAGTATAAGTCACTTCCTCCTTCAAATTGCCATCGGGGTAAAAATTATACGTATGTAAACCGCTGAATTCATACCCTCTAGCCGCACCATTGTAATTGTATATCTCCATGGAGGTAAGAATATCATTTACATAATTAAATAATTTATAAGAAGACTTATGTTGATTGATGTATTCACTAATTGCGACCACTTTACCATTCTCATAAGTGTACTGATACGATCTATCTTCACTGCTATTGATTCTTTCAACTTTGCCTGTGGCATCGTACACAAAATGATAAGCGATACCATCTCCAAATGCCGGATCGATGTTGTTGACAAGTTTTGTAATTCTTCCATCCGCCAAATAATACAGTGAATCAAATGCACCTGTATCATATACTAATTTAGCCAGCTTACCTGTTGGCTGTTGTGGCTGAGGTGTTGGTAGTTGTGGCGTGATAGGCTGCTTCTTACAAGCAGTAAACATCAGACTTGATATAATGAGCGTTGATGTTATAATTTGTCGGATTTGTTTCATGATTACGAATTGTAGCAACAAAACTATCCTTATGATACTCCTCTATCTATCGCATAACAATGTGGTTGATGATGAACGGAAATAATGAGCAAAAAAAAGTCCCGCTTGTGGTACAAGCGGGACTTTCAATATGGTTGAAGTTGAAATTACTTCTTCTTCTCGTAACGTTTTTTGAATTTATCGATACGACCTGCAGTATCAACCAGCATGTTTTTACCGGTATAGAAAGGGTGAGAAGTATTAGAGATCTCCAATTTGATTACTGGATACTCATTACCATCTTCCCATTGAATGGTTTCTTTAGAAGCTGCAGTTGAACGGCTCAGGAATGAATGTCCATTACTCATATCCTTGAACACTACAAAACGATAATTTTCCGGATGGATACCTTGTTTCATAATTTTTATTTTTAGGTGGTACGGATTTGGCCGTACGCTTATTTTTAAGGACTGCAAAAGTAATGAAATGGCGCTTATTTGCCAAAAAATGACGCAATAAGGTTCAAGAATAAAGGAACAGGCTTCAGGAAAGAGGCCAGAATACAAGCAATTTTTAGCTTTTCATATTGATATACTGCAGGGGAATACCAAATCCGCCGGCATTACATTTCGCTATAACTTCCTGTAAATCATCGATTTTCTTGGCTGTCACACGGATAATATCGTCCATAATGGCAGCTTGAACTTTTAACCCGCTATCCTTGATCATTTTGACGATCTTTTTGGCATCTTCTTGCTTAAGTCCATTTCTAACAGGGACTTCTTTTTTCACGACTTTACCACTGGGATAAGCATCTTTTGAGAAATCGAAAGCATTTCCATCGATTCCTTGTTTAATGGCGCGGCCGATCAGTACATCGATCAATTGCTTCATTTTCATATCACTCTCAACTTCCAGCGATACGATAAAATCTTTTTTATTCAGTTCAATGGAAACATGAGAATCCCTGAAATCAAATCTGCCTGCAATTTCTTTTTTAACTGTGTTGATGGCATTATCAAGCGTTTGCAGGTCTACTTTACTGGCAATGTCAAAAGAAGGCATGGTGTTTTTTTGCAAAGATAGGGAGGTTGAGGGATGGTTTGTAGACCAGACCATAGTCATGGTCCATAGTCGATAGTCCATAGTCTATAGTTTGGAGGAAATAGTATTACACTATTAAGTAAAGTCAATCTCCCACTACCTTCATAAACCATGGTCCATGGACTATGGACTATGAACAAAAAAAAGCCCCGATAGACATCGGGGCCGCCTTCTATATAATGCACATGAGAAAAAAACTAATTGATACAGCTAAATTGACAGGTAGAGGCTACATAAAATTGTCAAATAAGGATGAACGGAGTCATTTTAGGTCGAATGGAAAATAGTGCCATTTCTTCCTGCTTAACTCCGTTCAGTATTCTGTCGATTAATTACCACCAATACTCACACGATTCTGTTCTTCATTAGCACCACCTCTTTTACGCTGCGCAGCTGTTTTACCTTTACTGAAACGATATGTAAAGCTGAGGTTCACTACTCTACTATCTCTTACCTGATGAATTGTTAAATCAACGTTTTGATATTTGCTATATCCACGGAACTGTTGTGTGTATAAGATATCACGAGCTACTAAACGAATGGTTCCTTTATTCTTCAATACCTGCTTAGTAAATCCAATATTCAAGCCACCCATTGACCTCATCGCCATAACACCTTCTACCCCACCGGTACGATAAAAACCACTCAACTCAGCACCCCAACCTTTAGGAAAGGTAAATTGATTAGATACATTGGTCATGAATGTTGTAGCACTCGCTGAAATATCTCCACCATTTACTACTCCGGTAAACTTATTGTGGAATGCATTCATGTAAACGTTTGTTCGAAACCATTTTGTTATTGGCATACCTAAACTTACTGACGCACCTAAGTTCTGTCTTCTTGCAATGTTACTCTTCTTTACAAAAGAGCTATTGGTACTATCAATCTGCTCAATAACATCTTGTAAAATATCATTGGTGGTACTATAATTGATAGAGCTATTCAAAATGCCTCTGAAAGTATGATTCAGTTCGATATTATGACTGAATTGTGGTCTTAAATATGGATTACCCACTTGATAAGTATACTTATCCAGGAAATAGAAGAACGGATTCAAATCCTGATAGTTTGGACGATCGATACGACGACCGTAACTTAATGCAAACTGATTTTTTTCATTCGCCGTATAACCAATGTACATTGTTGGGAATACTTGAGTATAGTTACGCTTAAATACTTCTCCTGTTGTTAATTGGTTTCCGGTAATATTTGTGTTCTCTGCACGAAGTCCTAATTGCGCACTCCACTTTTTATTGAATTGTTTATTCAAATTCAAATATGCCGCATTGATATTCTCTTTGTATAGGAAGTGATTGCTACGTGTAACATCGTTTACAAATACAGCACCATTCCAGTTAGCATATTGAGCATCGTTATCTGTATTCACATAACTGCTTTTCCATCCAGTCTCTAATTTCATTTGTCCTTTCAGTGATTGAGAATAATCTGCTTTAATACTGTAGATATTGATGTTCGCTGGCAAAATTCCTCTTAAGATCTCTTTAGGTGATTTAATATTACCTGTCTGATCGAAGAAATCATTCGTCAGCATTTGTGTATTATCCTGATTGTATCTGATATAGTCAGCATCCATGGTCAACTCTTTACCTGTACTGTCGAATACATGACGAAGATTCATATTTACGCCCACGTTATTAAAGTGCAGATGCACATCATTAATCGCTTGTGTACGTGTCACCAATGCACCCATTGGATCTTTAATAAAAGTGGTATTGTCTGTATACTCTATGCCTTTACTATCGTAACCATTCACTACTAAACCTAAAGTAGTTTTCTTATTCATGAAATAATCAAACCCCGCTTTATAATTATAACTGTTGAACTCACGCTGGTTATTTGCTTTTTGATCAAAAGTGGATAATAATGCGTTGGTATTCTGATCACGGAAATTTCTATCAATCTTTAAGTCGCCAAAGTTTTGGTTGTAGTTATAACTTGCATTTCCGAAGAAATTCATTTTTCCTTTTCTGTAATTCAGATTTACACTGTTATTGGTTTTAGGAAGAACCCCCTGTGTGTATCCGGTAGTAATGCTGGCATTATATCCCATTACTTTTGTCTTCTTCGTCTTGATATTGATAACACCTGAATTACCGGAAGCGTCAAATCGTGCAGGTGGATTGGTCATGATCTCTATAGATTCCAAGTTTGAACTTGACATATTGTTCAACATATTGGCCAAATCCTGCGCACTCAGGTAAGTAGGTTTACCATCTAACAACACTACTACACCCTGCTTTCCTTTTACACTGATATTGCCATCTTTATCAACTGATATCCCAGGCGACTTTTCCAATACTTCCATTACAGTAGTACCGGCATTGGTTGGAGAAGCATCCACATTAATGATGGTTCTATCCAGTTTTTGTTCGATGAATGGCTTTTTAGATGTTACGACAACACCTTGTAATTCTTTTGATGCATTGGCAAGCGCAATGGGCTTAACAGTGTATGATTGTCCGTTTGACAAATCAAATACTTCGCTGTAATATTTGGCATAACCCACAGATTGAACCACAACCAGGTATTTACCTGCCGATAATTTTTCCACTTCAAATTGACCGCTTTTATCGGTTACAGCCAGTTTTACAACAGCTGAATCTTTTGCACGTAAAACACCCACAGATGCAGCTTCCACAGTTTTTTGTCCACCGGTAACAGTTCCATTTACTTTTCCGGTTTGTGCCTGAGCTGCCAAAGACATCGCTGCGAGTCCGATGGTGGTCAGCATGGTCATCAAATTTCTCATAATTGGTTTATTTAAAGGTTTTTAGTTCTTGTTGTTACTAATTACAGAACAAAACTATGTACTATGTTTTGCATAGTACATAGTTTTGTAATGAACGGTGCTTTACAAGGATGAATGGTAAGCGTGGGGAAAAGAGTAAAAATCAGACAAAAAAAATCGTCTATCTGATTGATTATCAGATAGACGACTCAAAAATGACTGACAAAATGAAATGCCTTACTTAGAGAATTTGGAGAACCAATCTTTTGCCTTAACCATCAAAATGATACCCGCAATGATCATGGCAAATGAGATCAATTCGGCTTGGGTGGGCTGAAATGGGAGGTCTTCATACTTAGTATTTACACGTATCTTTTCAATAAAGAAGCGTTCTGCCCCATTCAATATAAGGTAAAGACCTGCAAGCTGTCCGGCTATTTTTAATTTTTTGCGATAATACCATAATACACCAAAAAGCAGCATACAGGCAATGATTTCATATAAGGGTGTTGGATAAACGGCAGGTACCAGTTCGTTACAGTAAGGACCTACACAACCTTCAATAGGCTTTCCCTCTCCGATCACATTGTGCGGATAGTTGTAAGCCCATAACCAATCAGGCATCCAACTGAAAGGTTTGGGGTTTGTATTGACAATACCCCAATCTCCGTCGCCACTTACCTGACAACCCACTCTTCCGAATGCATAAGCAAACATCATCGTAGGTGCCATCGCATCAGCGAGATGAATAACATTGATCTTTCTTTTTCGAGCAAATAGAATAATAGCTACGCCCGCACAGATCAATCCGCCATAAAAAGTAAGCCCACTAAAAGAGATCAATGATCCAATAGGATCTTTTGAAAACTCATTCCAGTTCTCCAGATTATGAAACACTTTCGCACCCAAAAAACCAAATACAGCTGCGTATAAAACAATATCCCCTACTCGATCATGAGGCCAAATACGAATAAGCCTTTCTTCAGGTTTATCCAATTTCTGTTTTTGCTTTTCCCACCATTTCAATCCGCCGAATATCAACCCCACCAACAAACCCATAAGTAAGCTGCCTTTTGAAGAAAGGATGAATGCCTGCGGATCACTGAATGCATCATCGGTTACAAATGCGCCGATGATCTTATAACCAAACACAAAACCAAGCAAGAAATTGATCAATAATTCACTAAAAGAAGCAGGTGCACCTACAAAGATTTTTTCTTCTGTAAAAGTGAAAAGTCCTTGGTTCTGTTTTCTCTTTAATTCAAGGGTGAGTATCCAGGCGGAGAGGATAAATGAAAGGGCCACAAAAAAACCAAAGCTGTTGACCAGTTTTAACCCTTCCAATTCAATTCCGAAAATATCTTTAAAAGCGTAGTATAAATTAGGATACATAGTCAGTTAGTCTATAGATCATGCAATGATTGAGTGATGCAATGATAATCAGAAATTATGATACGGAAGGCTGCTTTCGTACGAACAAAAAAGAGGCTCTGCCAAAGCAGAGCCTATACTTACTAACCCATCCGTGAACAAAACTAAGGTAAAAATTAATTGCAGTGCTCATCAAAAACTGAAATCAAATGCTGTGCAATGACTTGAGCTGGGCGACCCTCAATCTGATGACGCTCCACCATACTTACCAATTGGCCATCTTTGAACAAAGCAATGGCAGGTGAAGAAGGCGGATAAGGCAATGTATGCTTACGAACCTGATTCACAGCCTCCATATCAAAGCCTGCAAAACTTGTAGTCAATCTGTCCGGACGCTTAGTAGCATTCTGAACAGCCATCAACACGCCTGGTCTGCAAGTGCCTGCTGCACAACCACATACAGAATTAATCACCACCAAAGTGGTTCCTTCTTGTTTCAATGTTTCGTCAACCGAAGCTGCTGAGGTCAGTTCTTCAAAACCATTATCGGTTAACTCTGCTTTCATTGGTAAAACTATCTCTGCGGGATACATAATCACATGTTTATTTAGTACAACACAAAATTACTATTAAAAGTTGTAACACTAAAATAGGTTTAAACAAGTCAATTTGTCGTTTTGCGAACTCTAAATACGACATATTGTCTTGTATATTAATCGCTTCTTGCCGAAATGACCTTGATTTCACTGAAAAAATGCAGTGGTACATCATTTGAACAACGTAACATGAATTCATTTAAACTAAAAATCTAAAAGATATGACACTCGTAAAACACAACACAGCACCATTCAACAGCTTGTTCGATGAATTTTTTAACAGTTTCCCTGCAAATTGGGGAAGGGATGCTCATCAAGCTTATGCGACAGTTCCGGTGAACATTCATGAAACCAATGAAGGTTTTCACCTTGAATTGAATGCGCCGGGCAGAAACAAAGAAGACTTTAAAGTGAATGTGGAAAATGGCTTATTGACGATCAGTTATGAAAAGAAAGAAAGCCAAGAACAGAAAGAGTATAAAACCATCAGAAGAGAATTCAACTATCGTTCTTTTAAGCGCAGTTTCACCATTGATGAGAAGATCAATGCAGATGGTATTCAAGCTCGTTATGAGAATGGCGTATTAAAGCTGTATCTCCCTAAAAAAGAAGAAATAAAAGTCTCTCCGAAGGAGATCTCGATCTTATAAAATTTTCATAGTAGTGTCTATCAGACACACATGCAGTTGGTTTTGGTTACGCCCCGGGTTTCTACCCGGGGCTTTTTTTGTTGAGAAGTAATATTTTGGTCTACTATGCGACAGATATTCAAAAACAGCTACATGTTATCGCGATTTTTATTAATACTTCTATCATTCTTATCCGTTATTGGTAATGATGCAATGGGTCAACAGCAACCTAAAAGCTCATTATTATGGATGATCAGTGGCAAGGATCTCTCCCGCCCTTCTTTTGTGTTTGGCACTTTTCACATGATGTGCAAGTCTGATTTTACCATCACCGACCTATTGAAAGAAAAATTAAATGCAACTGAACAGTTCTATGGAGAACTGGATATGGACGATCCGGGATTACAAATGTCGATGATGAGTAAAATGCGTCTGAAGGATAAAACATTGAAAGATCTGATGAGTGAAGCAGATTATACATCGTTGAGTGAAAATTTTAATCGTGTTACCGGTATGCAGCTGCAAATGTTCAATCAGTTCATGCCCTTTATGTCATTGAGTTTATTAACCCTGAATAGCATTACATGTGCAGATAAGATCCAACCTGAAGGCGAATTTGTAAAGCTGGCTCAACAGAAAAAAATGCCCATTTTAGGATTGGAAACCATCGATGATCAGATCGATGCAATCAATAGTCAGCCACTTGACTCTCAGTTGTACACGCTTAAAAGAATGGTGCTTGCTTATGATAGCGTGAAAAACTCAATGAATAAAATGATCGCTGTATACAAAGAAAACAATGTCGACAAGCTGTATGATTTTATCAGAGAGAATAGCAATGGAGATGACCGTTTTGAAACCGAAATGTTAGCAAAGAGAAATAAAAGATGGATTCCGGTAATCGAGAAAGCGATTCATGGAAAACCAAGTTTCTTTGCAGTTGGAGCCGGTCACTTAGGCGGTAAAGAAGGTGTTCTAGAACTGCTAAGAAAGCAAGGATACACACTCACTCCTGTATTGTACTAATTTCGTCAAATGTCTAAGGAGAAGGAATTCATCTCATTACTCAACGAGCATCAACGCATCATCCATAAAGTGTGTAATCTTTATATGGATGCGCATGCTGATCGTGAAGACCTCTTTCAGGAGATCACACTTCAGGCATGGAAGGCTTATGGCAATTTTAGAGGTGATGCCAAATTCTCTACATGGCTATATCGTGTAGCATTGAATACTGCTATTACTTTTTTTAGGAAAGAAAAAAGACAGCCGGATATTTTTTCTACTGAAACCGTCCCTGACTTCAGAAGTAATGATGCATATGACCCGATAGAAGAACAAGTAAAAGCAATGTATGCAGCCATTGGCGAGTTATCTAAGATCGACAAAGCGATTGTGATGCTATATCTTGAAGATTACAGCTATAACGATATTGGTGACATGATGGGCATTACTGCTAACAATGTAGCGGTAAAGATGAATCGCATCAAAACGAAACTGAAAGAATCCACACAAAAATATATGACCCCCGCATAAAAGAAGTGTTATGGAATTGGATGAACTAAAATATCAACTCAATCAGAAACTGGCAACGGATCACGCCAGTAGAAGCAATGCCGATATCTCTGCATTACTAAAAAAGAAAACACACTCTGTGATCAGCAAACTCAAACGTAGCCTGATCATTGAAATGGTTTTATGTGTACTGTTTTTTACAGCTATGTTGTATGTATGTTTTGTAACCAGTTATTGGTCTATACGATTGTATTTTGGAGCATTTACCATCATTACCATTTTAATGGTATTCGTATTATACTATCTGTATCGCAGAACTTCTGCATTGAGCAACTCAGATCAACCGATTAAAAATAATTTACAAACCCTTGTTGGACTACTGGAAGAATTTGTGAAGCGATACTTCCAATTTACCATGGCCTTATTACCGGTTTGCTTTATGTTTTCTTTGATCTTGTCGTACGTTGATCCGGTTGAAATACCTGAGATTGAAAAATTTTCCGTAAACGTTTTTACCGCTCGCTGGCAGGTGATGGTTTTTCTGGGCCTGTATATGATTGCCTTAGCTGTATCCGTTTATTATTTCACTAAGTGGTATCTGAAAAAACTTTATGGCAATTACCTGAATGAATTGAAGCAATACATCGCGGAATTAGATCAATAAAATAATATCAACCTTTTCGTTTCAATACAGCAACAGTAAGGCGACTGATACAAACAAGCTTTTCTCTTTCGTCATAGATCTTAATCTCCCACACTTGAGAGCTGGCACCAATATGCACAGGCTTTGCTACTCCTGTTACCAACCCACTGCGAACACTTCGCAAATGGTTGGCATTGATCTCTTGTCCAACACAAATCAGTTGATTGTGATCAACCACCAATGCGGCTCCTACACTACCCAAAGTTTCTGCTAAAGCCACAGATGCACCCCCATGCAATAAACCATAGGGTTGTTTCGTACGATGATCTACCGGCATGGTTGCTTTTAAATAATCAGCTCCCACTTCAGTAAATAACATTCCCAAATGTTCCCCCATGGTATTCTTTCCCAATGGTTGAATATCTTCCACGGTGAGGTCTTTTTTAAACCAGATCACTGACATACAGCCCTTATTTTTGAATAGATTGAATCACGGCTTCCGGGAGAAATGGAGAAGCATCCCCGCCATTCTTGAGGATATCTCTAACAATAGTAGAAGCTACAGATGTGTATTTAGGTTCTCCTGTCAGGAAAATCGTTTCAATGTTTTTATCGAGTGTGCGATTGGCATCAGCAATCGTTTTCTCATATTCAAAATCGCTCACATAACGAATCCCTCTTAAAATAAACCTGGCGCCAATTTTTTTGCAGTAATTGATCGTTAATCCATCATACACCACACTCTTCACCCTTGGTTCATCACGATAGATCTCTTTGAACCATTCCATACGCTGTTCCGGACTAAACATGGGCGACTTAGCAGAGTTGATACCGATACCCACATAGATCTCATCAAACAAAGGCAAGGCTCTATTGATAATGTCAATATGTCCCAAGGTAACAGGATCAAAGGTTCCGGGGAATAAACATATGCGCATGAATATGATTTAGAGTGCTAAGTAACAGAAAAAAGAACAAAGTAATGCATAAAGAGTCGGTGGCAAAGTGACAAGCGAGAAGAAACAAGATACAAGGGAGACACAAGGCACAATAGACAAGAAAGCTGTAATGTTCAATGAACAAGAGAATAAGATGATAGTGAAATCCTTACTTCTAGCCTGTAACTTACAGCATTTACTAGCTTTGTTCATTCGCCAGCAAATACAACACCGCCATTCTCACTGCTACTCCATTTTCTACCTGATTCAGAATGATAGAGAATGGGCCGTCTGCAACATCACTATCCAATTCCACACCTCTGTTGATGGGGCCTGGGTGCATGATGACGATCTCTTTACCGAGACTCTCTAATAATTTTCGATTAATGCCGTAAGCCAGATTGTATTCACGAAGTGATGAAAACAAAGGTTGATTTTGTCGCTCTAATTGGATACGTAAAACATTGGCAACATCACACCATTGTAAAGCCTTTTTGAGATTATACTCTACGCGAACATCCAATGCCTGCTCAATATATTTCGGAATGAGTGTTGGCGGACCGGCAATCGTGATCTCTGCGCCCATTTTTTTGAGTAAGTACATATTACTCAGTGCAACTCGGCTATGCATGATATCACCAATGATCGCCACTTTTAGTCCTTCCAGTTTTCCCAATTTTTCTTTCATCGAGAAAGCGTCCAGCAATGCCTGGGTGGGATGTTCATTGATGCCATCTCCGGCATTCACGATCGCAGCAGGAATATGCTTAGCCAGAAAGTGAGGCGCCCCTGATGCGCTGTGACGCATCACCACCATATCCACTTTCATGCTTAGGATATTATTGACCGTATCCAACAATGTTTCCCCTTTAGCTGCAGAGGAAGTGGTCGCTGCAAAATTGAGTACATCCGCAGAGAGCCTCCTTTCCGCCAATTCAAATGACATACGGGTACGGGTAGAATTCTCATAAAAAAGGTTCACGATCGTTACATCACGCAACGAAGGGACTTTTTTAACCGGTCGCTGTAATACCTCTTTAAATTGTTCTGCCGTGGAAAGAATTAACTGAATATCATCTCGGGTGAGATCTTTAATACCAAGGAGATGTTTGGTAGAGAGTTTCATTAAAAATCAAAGCTACGGAAAAAAGAGACAAGAATGAAGACACAGGGTACAAGAAAGATTCAAGAATTCGAGAATTTAGGTTTAAGAGAAATTTCTTTGGGGAATAGCTGTGAATAAAGTCAGGTATATTTCTATGTATTTATTACGCCAAAGAAGTCATTCAACCGGCTATTTTAGTGGGATGTCAGAAGAGCTTGAATTCCGATTTTTACAATTTGCACTTGAAGCTAGGAAGCTTTGTTTAATAGTACAAAATCATACAATTAACCACGAATATTGCAGACAACTGTTACGATCTTCTTCTTCTGTTGGAGCAAACTACATTGAGGCGTCAGATAGGCTTGGCAAGGCCGATGAAACGATGAAATTGAAAATAGCAAGAAGAGAAGCTAAAGAAGCCTGTTTTTGGTTGCGTCTTGTATATATTCCTGAAACCACTCCAGACATAGAAACCAAAAGGGCCATCTTATTGGATGAGGCCCTACAAATCAAAAAAATACTTTCCGCCATTATTCTCAAAAGAGGATAAAATGATTCCTACTTTCCAGCCCTTCTTCTTATTTGAAAATTGAGCCTTATTTCTTCCTTGTACCCTGTGTCTTCATTCTTGTGTCTTAAACCAGTACTACCTCATCCACCTCATCCCTCTCCTTCCAACAAACTTTTACTTTCTGAGATATGATGGTATCAATGGTTTTTCCGGAAAAATCGGGTTGGATAGGCAGCTCCCTGTTAAAGCGGCGATCTATCAATACACAAAGCGACACTTTGGAGGGTCTTCCAAAATCGAGCAACGCATCCAATGCTGCACGTATGGTTCTGCCTGTATACAATACGTCGTCAATCAGTATTACATGCTTATTTTCTAGGCTGAATGGGATATCGGTACTATTGGCAATATGCAAACCTTGGCGCACATCGTCTCGATAAAAAGTGATATCCAGCTTCCCATATTGAATAACATCTGCTTTCACCAAGCTTCTCAACTCACTCACAATTCGGTCACTAAGAAAGATTCCCCTGGGTTGTAGCCCAATAATGACCGTATCCTGTAATGTAGCATTATTCTCTAGGATCTGATGTGCCAGTCGCTTTACGGTCAGGGTCAGCTGTTGTGATGATAATATCGTCTTCAAACCAATTTTTTAATAAAAATAATTGCTTTCGCTGATACCTGCGATGAATTATTCCGGCTTGGGTGCTTTAATTTGCCGTTTCATGTTCCGTTTGAATGAAATAGCATTGGTACAGTTTCGCAACTACCCGCAAGTATCCTTTCGCTTCGACGAAAGAATTGTGGGCATATGCGGACAAAATGGTACCGGTAAAACCAATTTATTGGATGCGATCTACTATTTAAGCTTTTCCAGAAGCTACTTTTCCCGTCCGGATGCGCAGAATGTTCACCATGGCTCATCCGGTTTGAGGATACAGGGGCAGTATACCCTCGAAGAAAAAAAGCTATCAGTCACCGCTATTGTTCGTGAAACAGGGAAAAAAGAATTGCAGTTGGATGGAGAAGTATACAAGAAGTTTTCAGATCATATCGGGAAAATGCCCGTTGTAATGATCGCTCCCGATGATGTGGAATTGATCAGTGGTCCTAGCGAAGAAAGAAGAAAGTTCTTGGACACACTATTATCTCAATTGGATCATTCATACTTGCAACAACTGATCAATTATCAAAAAATACTACAACAAAGAAACAGCTTATTAAAACAAGCCATTGAACAAGGCGCTGTTGATGAAACTTTATTATCGATCCTCAATGATCAACTGAGTGAAAGCGGCACATTTATTTATCAAACCCGAAAAGCATTTCTGACTACTTTATTACCACTCGCTTTTACGATTTATGAACGAATAGCCGGCAAATCTGACGGGCTTATATTGGAATATTACAGTCCACTTTTAACAACTGATTTCAAAGAGCTTTTACATATCAATCGTAATAAAGATTTAGCACTACAACGAACAAGTTCAGGCATTCATCGTGATGATATCATATTATCCATGGGTGATCAATTATTTAAGTCAGAAGCTTCTCAGGGACAAAGAAAGAGTTTGCTTTTTGCACTTAAGTTGGCTGAGTGGCAGATTTTGAAAGAGAAAAAAGGATTTACCCCTATCCTATTATTGGATGATGTTTTTGAAAAATTAGATGATACCAGAATGTCACAATTGCTACAATGGGTATGCACAGAAAGTGATGGTCAAGTATTTATTACAGATACACATCCGGAAAGATTACAACAACAGTTGGTCGGCACAAAAGTGAATTTTCAAATGGTTACACTTTAGCAGGCAATCCCTTGCAGCATGCAGCTTGAAGCGTGTAGCGTATAACTTATGGTTCATTGCAAATAGCTAAACATTTTGACTTTTGACTTTTCACTTTTGACTTTTACCTACCTTTACCTCATGTCAGAATTCCACATTGGTGATGCGATCCGAGGCTTTTTAAAGAAGAGCAACCTCCGCAATGGTGTGAGAGCCGTGCAGATAGAGGATATATGGGAGAAACTGATGGGAAAAACGATCGCTCGTTATACCGATAAAATTCAGATCATCAATCAGAAATTGTTCATCACCACCAGTGTGGGTCCTTTAAAGAACGAACTTCTTTACCAAAAAGCACAGATCATCGAACGAGTGAATGAGGCGTTCGGCGAGAAAGTGATCACAGAAGTAGTGATTCAGTAAGCTATAAGCTGTGAGCTATTTTACGGAATCAATCGAGACGCTTTTCCGGCAGGTAATTTCTCTTTGATTAATGAGCCATTCATTAAAAAATAAGTAGGGTTTACCCTAGCTGCAGTTTTGATTACAGTTGCATCTCCTTTCAGCAATATAACATTAGGGAATAAAGCTCTGGCCTTTTCTGCATCTGCAGTTACCAATAGTACAGTGATACCTTTTGATGTCCATTTTTCACTTTGTGCAATAAACTCTTCTTTCCATTGATCAACCCTTGTCATGTTCTGAGCCAACACCAACACATAATCCTCCTGACGGGCAAATACTGCTTGTGTAGTATCTCCTCCTGAAAAATTTTGCAATGTGAAGTCAACGATCTTAGCTGTTATACCATTACCTTTTCTAATCAATTTATCTTCTCTATCTACATATTCGTAAGTAGAGTCAAAATCGTCGGGAAAAGATGTCTGATCAAAGCTGATCTCTTTTCCATCTTTCTTATATTTAAATACAAGCGCAAAACTATCCGGAATAGCACCTTCCGGTGTTTTCATTTGTTGCACAATATCGTTTCCTTTTTTATAAGGCAAACAATCTACCAATGGCAGATACTTCAATACATACCATTGTAAAGCAGCTGTAGCTAAGAAACTGATAAATACAATTGTGATACTTCCTGTTTCACTCATCATAGCAGGCACACGATCAACAGTGAACAGTAGTATCAAAATAAGGACGAGCAATAAAATATCTTTTCCAAAAGACATGGCAGGTGTTAATGGAATACAATCACCAAAGCAACCACAAGTTTTTATTTTTCCTGAGAACAAAGCGTAACCTGTAAGAAAAGAAAAGAAGATGATGAGCAATAACAACATCCAGGTAATGCTCCGCAGGCGCCAGCCAACGATCACAGCTACGCCTGCAACGATCTCAAACACATTCATCAACAAAGAAAATACCAATGTATAATCATGCAGAAAATGCCAGCCCCAAACTTCAAAAAACTCTTGCATTTTATAACTCAATCCCAATGGATCATTGGCCTTCACTAAACCAGAGAAGATAAAAAGTAGTCCAACGATCCAACGGATCAGGGTAATAATGGTTCTCATGCGTTATGTTTTCCTTCGTCAATCAATATCAATGCAAAAACTGCGTAGTTGATGATATCTACATAATTGGCGTCAATGCCTTCACTGATCAGGGTTTTGCCATCATTCTCTAATATTTGTCTGATGCGTAGAAGTTTCATTAATATCAGATCTGCAAAGCTTTCCTGACTCATATCACGCCAGGCTTCTCCATAATCGTGGTTTTTATCCAACATAGTATTTTTAGCAAAAGCCACATACTTGTTGTAATTCGCTTCTACCAGATCAACGGGCAATTCTTCTACTTGAGGGTTTCCCATTTCCAGTTGTATCAAACCAATGATCGCATAGTTAATAATGCCTTTGAACTCAGAAGGTATATCATCGCCTACTTTTTGTGTTCTAAGATCCTGTATCGTACGAATTCGCAGTGCCTTAATAAAGATCTGATCTACCACTGAGATAGTGCGTAATACCCGCCAGGCAGTACCATAATCTTTGGTCTTTTTGATAAAAATATCCTTACATCCTTGAATGGCCTGGTCGTATTGTTGATTTGTTGTGCTCATTTTTCGAGAACCGCTTTGGGCTTTGGTAATATCTTTGAAGTGTGCTGCAATATAAATGAAACAAAGGATGTTTACACTCAACTGCAAAGGAAGATTACTGACAATTGAACAACCCGTTGTCATGGGTATCATTAATACGACCCCTGATTCCTTTTATGACGAAAGCCGAAAAGCGACGCTAGATGCTGCCTTACAACTGGCAGAAAAAATGATCCACGATGGAGCTACCATTCTTGACATAGGCGCCCAAAGTACCCGTCCGGGTAGTACCAAAGTTGGACCTGAAGAAGAAATCAAAAGACTTTCAAGCATCCTGCCGGAGATTCATCGCAGATTTCCGGAAACTTATATATCGGTAGATACCTACTATAGCCAAGTGGCTATTGCAGCAGCTGACATGGGCGCATCGATAGTGAATGATATCAGCGGCGGACAATTTGATCCTGCCATGATTCCAACTGCGGCTCGTCTACATATGCCTTTTGTTTGCATGCATGTGGAAGGTCAACAAAACACGATGCATACAACATTGGTTGAAGGAAATGTGATTACAAGAGTGACCGATTACTTTATCCAAAAATTAGGAACCTGTACCGAACATGGACTCACAGATATCATACTTGATCCCGGATTTGGATTTAGTAAAACCCCTGAACAAAATTTTGAACTGATCCGCTCAGTACCACAACTCAAGTTATTAGGTAAGCCTGTATTAATAGGTGTTTCCAGAAAGTCTACGATCTATAAAACCTTGAATTGCACTCCTGCAGAAGCTTTGAATGGCACTACTGTTTTACATACAGCAGCATTATTGGGAGGTGCACATATCCTGAGGGTACACGATGTCAAGGAAGCGATGGAAGCCATCACACTAACACGTTATTTACTATAAAAAGAAAGTCCGCAATCTTGCGGACTTTCTTTTTAAATATGTTCATTTGAGCTTATTGCTGCGGAGCACCCGGATTAGCAGGTTGCGGTTGTGGCGTTGGCTTAGTTACATCCACCACTTCAATATCAAATCCAAGATTTGAGAATGGAGGAATTACCGGAGCTGAGCCTTGCTGACCATAAGCCATCCAAGCAGGTACAATGATACGTCCTTTACCACCCTTTCCAAATAAACGAAGTGCTTCATCCCATCCCGGAATCACTGATCTGCTTCCCACTACAACAGGATACGGTTGGTTATTAGGTGCATTTGGATTCATATTCGTGTCAAATACTTCGCCATCTTTCTTGCCTTGTGTAAAATAGCCTTTATATAAAACGGATGCCTGCCAACCGGAATCAGCTTTTTGTCCAGTACCGGGATTCAAGATCTCAACCTGAACGCCAGACGCTGTTGACTGCACTTTCATATTCTTTTTCTTGGCATACTCTTTTACTTCAGCAATCTCTCTTTGCTTTTCGAGTTCCATTTCTTTGTCATAATCAACTTTCACTTCGTCCTGAGTATTAAAAACTTTCAAAATCTCAAAACGACCATTGATCATATCACCTTGTTTGAACATTTCATTGTAGTCGATGACCTGCATTCTTTTCAACGTATCGATGAATAAAACGAAGTCAACTTTATCACCTGATGCACATTTGGTAATGATCTCAGTAAAAGTATGCTTACCCAGATTTGCAGTATCTACAGGAAAATACACAGGGATACGTCCGAAAGAAGACTGTAAAACAGAATCCTTAGATTTCAGTTTGTATTCAATATGCAGTTTCAGAAACTGTCCTTGCTTTACTTTTTCTTTGGTTCCTCCGCTGGTGATTTTGTACGTCATTCCGGAAGGTGCTTTTTCGAATTGGTTACAGCTTGCAAGCAAAACGATCGCTAATAACAGCGAAGTGGTTGTTCTCATCATTGTTTTATTGTAATTGATTATGATACTCTTTTATGATCTCTTTGAATTGTTTCACCGTTGTCTCTAAACTCTCACTGCTTCTTCCTCCGGCTGCATTTTTATGTCCGCCGCCTTCAAAATGTTTTCTTGCAAATGTGTTCACATCAAAATCTGCTTTACTTCTGAAACTCCACTTTCTTTCTTCATCCCTATCTATGACAATCGCTCCAAGTTTGATGCCTTGGATGGTCAGTAAATAATTTACCAATCCTTCAGTATCTCCTGTTTTGATATCAAATTTTTGCAGATCTGCGCGTGTAATATACATCAGACTGGTATTGTATTCATACAAAACTTCCATTCTGTTTAGTAAGGCATGACCAATAAAGCGCAATCTGTTTTCTAGAAAGCTGTCGTAAATGCTTTCATGCACTTTGGTATGATTCATACCGGTTTCTTTCAGATGAGCTGCCATCCGATGAACAGAAGCTGTTGTTGCCGGGAAACGGAATGACCCGGTATCTGTCATGAGACCTGTATAAAGACATTCTGCCATGGAAACATTCAACAGGTCTGCGTATTCGGAAGACATGATAAAGTCATAAACCATCTCACAGGTAGAGCTTTTCGCAGTGTCACTGATGCCATAGGTAAATGCTTCTTCCTGAGGTTGTTGGTGATGGTCTATTAAAATCTTAATACACTGAGCTTCTGTCAAAGGTTGCTCCATGTGTTTGGTGCGATGGAGCACATTGAAATCGAGACAAAAAATCACTTGTGCCTTTTGAATGAGTTCTAAGGCTTGATGTTTACGCTGTTCAAAGTCAATGACTTCACTACAACCCGGCATCCAATCCAGAAAATTAGCCCAATTGGTAGGTGAAATAACAGTTACATCATGCCCCAGGGCTTTCAGAAAATGATATAATCCCAATGCAGACCCCATGGCATCACCATCCGGTTTCTGGTGCATGGTAATAACCGCTTTGAAAGGGGTTTTGAGGGAAGGCAGGAATTGATCGATCGATTGCATAGTCAGGCGGCAAAATTGCGGTTTCCCCGCTGTTTGGGCAAATGATTTTCCTACCATTTAACAAAATTCCTGTGATAATCTCCACAAAACGCTATGCTTTCCTGTACTTTTGCCGCCGAAATCGATAAAGCAAGTATTATGAGCAACAGAACTTTTACCATGATTAAGCCGGATGCTACCGCTAAAGGACATACCGGTGCTATTTTAGACCAAATCGTGAAAGCAGGATTTAGCATCAAAGCCATGAAATGGACTCGTCTGACCCCTGAACAAGCAGGTTTGTTTTATGATATCCACCGTGAGCGTCCTTTCTTTGGTGAATTGGTTGAATTCATGAGCAGTGGCCCGATCGTAGCTGCTATCCTCGAAAAAGAAAATGCAGTAGCTGATTTCCGTAAACTGATCGGTGCAACCAACCCTGCACAGGCTGAAGAAGGAACCATCCGTAAATTGTATGCTGCTTCTGTAGGCGAAAACGCCGTTCATGGAAGTGACAGCGATGAGAATGCTGTGATCGAAGGAGATTTCTTCTTCTCGAAGCTGGAGAGATTCTAGGGTGTTGACAGTTGACAGTATTTAGTTGACAGAAATAGAAATGAAAGAGGCGAACAGTTATTGTTCGCCTTTTTTATATCGTTAGTGAGTAACCTTTAATACAAATCAGACATCAGACATCTGACATTGAAAAATTGTCCTACTGTCATCTGTCACCTATCAGCCTAAAAAAAGAGGTCAAGCAATCACTTAACCTCTTTTCGTCGGGACGACTGGATTCGAACCAGCGACCTCTTGCACCCCATGCAAACGCGCTACCGGGCTGCGCTACGTCCCGTCTCATCAAATCAAAGATTTGATTAGGGCTGCAAATATAGGGGTAAAAGAAAATTTCAGGTTATATTGCACAAAATTTTATACCCGCTACATGAAGATCCTCATCAGGCAGGCAATGGTTGCCGATCCACATTCAGCAAACAACGGAAAGGTTAAAGATATTCTTATTGAGGACGGAGTGATTAAAGAAATCGCTGATAAGATCAACTCAAAATTTGATCATGAAATAGCCCCTGATCAACTCATTGTTTCACCGGGATGGGTAGACATTTTCGCACACGCTTGTGACCCCGGATTCGAATACAAAGAAACGCTATCCACCATGTCTGCAGCAGCAGCTGCCGGCGGATATACTCAGGTATTTGCACTGGCAGATAATAAACCCGTTACAGATAACAAAGCACAAGTTGAATATATCCGATTAGGATCACAATGCTTACCTGCAAGTGTTCATCCCATTGGCGCTATCACCAAAGGCAAAGAAGGACAAACACTCGCCGAAATGTATGATATGCGTAACAGCGGCGCTGTGGCTTTCTCTGATGGACTTCAACCCGTGCAATCACCCGGACTATTTCTGAAAGCATTGCAATATGTAAAAGCATTTGATGGCGTTTTGATTCAGATGCCGATCGACAAAAGTATTGGTGCCGGTGGGCTCATCAATGAAGGCATTGTATCAACGAGATTAGGTTTACCGGGATTACCTGCTCTTGCTGAGGAACTCATCATAAAAAGGGATATAGATCTCTTGAGGTATACGGGATCTAAGCTACACATCACCGGTATCTCTACCGCCAATAGTGTTGCTTTGATCAATGAAGCGAAAAAAGAAGGTCTACAAATCACTTGCAGTGTTACTCCTTATCATTTGTTCTTTTGTGATGAAGACTTACAGACCTATGATACCAATCTGAAAGTCAATCCACCATTGAGAAAAAGAGAAGATATGATGGCTTTACGTGCAGCAGTGAAGAATGGACAAATTGATTGCATCGCTTCCCACCATATTCCGCAAGACTGGGATCATAAAACCTGTGAATTTGAATATGCTGCTTATGGGATGATTGGATTGCAGACCGTGTTGCCGGCCTTAGTAGAATCTGTACCCGGATTGACGCATGATCAGATCGTATCACTTTTATCGATCAATGCCCGTAATATTTTTGGATTGGCGCAGACTCATATTCAGGAAGGTGCGAAAGCAGAGATTACACTTTTTTCTACGGTTAAATCCGGGAAACTTACCCAAGAGACATTAAAGAGTAAATCCAACAATAGTGCTTTCTTGAATAAAGAGATGAAAGGTGTAGTGATCGCTACCATCCATAAAGGACAGCTTCATCAACCATAAACCAACTCAACCATGAAACCGAATTTGAATCAAACAGCTATTACTTACGGAGTGATCACGGGATTGATCTACCTAGCACTTACATTTGGTGCTTGGGCTGTAGGTACTACGGATACTTTTGTATCAATCACCGGCATAACCACTTTTATCCCTTATGTAATCGTTACCTTGATCATAGTGGGTATTAAATTGCGTAAAAGCAATGACAATTTGCTGAGTTTTCAGGAAGCGCTCAAATTCACATTTCTGGCTTATGTGATCTATGCTTTGATCGAAGCAATCGGTAATTATGTGTTGTACGCGATGGTTGATCCTGACCTAACTGCTAAAGTGATGGAGATCACCATGAAAAAGACCATGAAAATGATGGAGGCTTTTGGCGCAAGTGAACAACAAATGGAAGAAGCAATGGGTAAAGTTGAAGCTGAACCAAAGCATACATCTTTTAAGCAAATATTCTTAGGTCTGGGGATCACTTTAATCTGGAACTTTTGTAAATCATTACTGATCAGTTTAGTGATCAGAAAAGAAGCTAAATTCGAAGATCAATTATAATATCATTTATGGATTTGTCAATAGTCGTTCCACTGCTCAATGAAGATGAATCACTGCCGGAATTATGTGCATGGATTGAATCTGTCATGAATAAAAACGGCTATAGCTATGAAGTGATCTTGGTTGATGATGGAAGTGTTGACTCCAGTTGGTCTGTGATACAAGAAATTGGCAGGAAAAATCCATCTTTCAAAGGCATCAAGTTTCAACGCAATTATGGAAAATCTGCTGCTTTGAATGAAGGTTTTAAAGCAGCGCAAGGTGATGTGATCATTACCATGGATGCAGATATGCAAGATTCTCCCGATGAAATTCCTGAATTGAGACGCATGATCCTTGAAGAAGGCTATGATATGGTGAGTGGCTGGAAGAAAAAGAGATACGATAACACCCTAACAAAAAATATTCCTTCCAAACTGTTCAATGCGGTTGCAAGAAGGAGTTCAGGAATTCGTTTACATGATTTCAATTGCGGACTCAAAGCTTATCGTAAAAAAGTGGTGAAGAGTATTGAAGTGTATGGAGAAATGCATCGTTACATTCCTATTCTTGCCAAATGGAGCGGATTTAAAAGAATTGGTGAGAAAGTAGTGGAACATCGTCCGCGTAAATATGGTACTACAAAGTTTGGCTGGCAAAGATTTGTAAATGGCTTTTTAGATCTCGCTACCATTATGTTCTTAGGTAAGTTTGGGAAAAGACCGATGCAATTCTTTGGCTTACTGGGAACATTATCATTTCTCATTGGTTTAATTGCCAGTATTTCCTTGATCATTTCAAAATTTTTAGCGTCAGATTTTTCTTTGACCAATAAACCTTCCTTTTATATCGCACTCACAACCATGATCATTGGTATGCAATTATTCCTAACCGGATTTGTGGCGGAATTGATCGCACGCAACGCATCAGAGAGAAATGTGTATTTGATTGAAGAAACTTCCGGACTGGAATAACGTATCTTCCCTTTTGGATGAAACAAAAAGTCATCATCATAGGATCTGCCTGGCCACTGAGAGGTGGTGGTATCGCTACTTTCAATGAAAGACTGGCCAGACAGTTTCAGTCGGAAGGTGATGATGTGACCATCTATAGCTTTTCATTACAGTATCCTTCCCTACTCTTTCCCGGTAAATCACAATATGGTAATGAACCCAAACCCAAAGACCTTACTATTAAAAGTGTGATCAATTCCATCAATCCATTCAATTGGATCAAGGTCGGTAAGAAACTACAAAAAGAGCATGCAGATCTGATCGTTGTTCGATATTGGCTACCCTTCATGGGGCCTTGCTTGGGTACGATTTTGAGATGGGTCAGAAAAAATCAACATACAAAGATCATTTGTATTGCAGACAATGTGATCCCTCATGAAAAAAGACCGGGTGATAACGCTTTTACGAAGTATTTTATTCGACCCGTTCATGCATTCATTACGCTGAGTGAGAAAGTCATGACAGATCTGAAATTGTTTACCAATAAACCTGCTCAGGTCGTTATCCATCCTTTGTATGATAATTTCGGAGAAGCTATTACCAAATCTGAAGCACGAATCCAATTGAACCTTCCTCAAGAGGAACGTATTATTTTATTCTTTGGTTTTATACGTGCCTATAAAGGATTGGATCTTTTGTTGAGAGCGATCTCCGTGCTCCAACAAAATGACAATCATCCACCTAAGCTTTTGATAGCCGGAGAGTTTTATGAAGATCAATCCAAATATGAGTCTTTGATCGACGAACTGAATATCAGAGACCTATTGATACTCAGAACAGATTTTATTCCCGACAGTGAAGTAAGAAACTATTTATGTGCTGCAGATTTTGTGATACAACCTTATAAACACGCAACACAATCGGGCATTACACCATTATCTTACCATTTTGAAAAACCCATGTTGGTCACCAATGTAGGTGCTTTACCGGCCATGGTACCTAATAAAAAAGCTGGCATCGTTACAGAGCCCGCCCCTGAAGCCATTGCAGAGGGAATCCAACAACTATACAGTTTAGGTGAAGAGCATTTTTTATTTCATCTTCGCGAAGAGAAAAAGAAATACAGCTGGGAAGTACTCACAGGTGCTATCCGCAGTCTGGCAGCAGAACAATAACCGATCAAATCATTGTGTATGGCAACAAAAATCTATGATATCATCGCTGCTTCCATTGCTGTGAAGCAAGAAATATTATCCGATACTTCTTTTCAACAAAAAGTGCAAGCGGCAACTGATGCGGTGATCCATGCTTTTAAGTCTGGCAAGAAAGTCATGTTTTGTGGTAATGGAGGAAGTGCAGCAGATGCACAACATCTGGCAGCTGAATTCTCAGGTAGATTTTATAAAAACAGAAGGGCTTTACCTTCCGATGCTTTGCACTGTAATACATCCTATTTAACAGCTGTAGCCAATGATTATAGTTATGATGATATCTATAGCCGTTTGGTAGATGGAACCATGGAAAAAGGTGATGTATTGATTGGATTAAGTACCTCCGGCAACTCCCCTAACATTCTTAAAGCATTTGAAACTGCCCGCACCAAAGGTATTACTACCATTGGCTTTACAGGTGCTACCGGCGGCAAAATGAAAGACCTTTCTGATCACTTGATCAATGTTCCCTCTACTGTTACTCCGCGTATTCAGGAAAGTCATATTCTATTGGGACATATCATTTGTGAACTGACAGAAGCGGCCATTTTTAACGATTAAGTATTTACCAATGTTTCAATTGGAGCATGTTTCAAACGACTGGACTTTATTTCTTGATAGAGATGGCGTTATCAATCATGAGAAAAATAATGATTACATCTTACACAAAGATGAATTTCATTTCTATGATGGTGTTGTTGCAGCATTAGCTTCTCTTCGCCCCTTCTTTAAGTACATCTTCATTGTCACCAATCAAAAAGGGGTTGGTAAAGGTGTGATGAAATTGGAAGATCTGAAAGAAATCCATCACCATATGCTTGCTCAAATTGAGAAAGCTGGTGGCAGTATTGATAAGATCTATTTTTGCTCTGATCTATCTGATGATTCGCCGAATCGGAAACCCAATCCCGGTATGGCTTTTCAGGCGCAACAAGATTTCCCGGATATCGATCTGTCCAAAAGTATCATGGTCGGCAACAGACCCAGCGATATGAAATTTGGAAGAAATGCGGGCATGCATACGGTCTTTGTTGCCACTACACATCCGGAAGTAGCTTTTCCTCATCCTGATATTGATTTCCGTTTCGAAGACCTGCCTGCTTTTGCCGAAGCAATTAGGTCTGCAATAAAATCTTAAAACTGTACAGAACCATTCTCTTTCAGTTATTTTTACAGCATGAAACATAGCCTGCTGGTATTTTTTCTGATCCTCACATCGTTGTCTTCGCAAGCACAAGATAGCCGCATGCAATTACAGCAGATCGAAGATGAACTAAAGCCACTAGCCTATGCGATTTTAAATGAAGACCAATTCATCGATCGATTCAAAGCAGATAGTGCTTTTACGCGTGGTTTAGTACGAGCTTTACGAACACCTCACTCCTTTCGTTATCGTTTTGATTCTTTGGTGACCATTTCACAGCAATATGCACCCGATAGTAGTTTCAGGATCTTCACCTGGCAACTGCAAATGGAAGACATGAATCATTTCCGTCAAAAAGGTGCGATACAAATGCGTACTACCGATGGCTCTCTAAAGCTGATCCCATTGTTTGATGCATCCAAATTCACAGAAGCTCCTTTTGATTCTGTACGAACCCAGCAAAACTGGATCGGGGCAGTGTATTACAACATCATTCAAACAAGCTATAACAACAGAAAATACTATACACTCTTTGGCTACGATGAACATGATGCCAGAAGTACCAGAAAATGGATGGAAGTATTGACTTTTGATGTGAATGGCAATCCTCAATTCGGAGGACGTTACTTCAACTATCGTGAAGATGATATCAAACCCAAGCAACCTGCTTTTCGTTTTTGTCTCGAATACAAAAAAGACGCCAATGCCAAACTCAATTATGATCCTGAATTAAACATGATCGTAATGGCGCATCTGGTAAGTGAAGAAGGTGATAATAAAAAGAAACACACCCTTGTACCCTACGGCACTTTTGAAGGATTCAAATGGCTAGGTGGAAAATGGGTACATCAAGCAGATATCACTGAAGTCAACCCCGATGGAAGAGTGAATCCGGATCAAACGAGGAGAAAACAGTAAGAAATTTGAGGATGTCAGATCTCAGATGTCAGATGTTTATAACAAATCTGACATCTGCGATCTGACATCTACCATTTAATCTAGTTTCAACACCGCCAAAAACGCTTCCTGCGGCACTTCTACGTTTCCGATCTGGCGCATACGTTTCTTACCCTCTTTCTGCTTCTCTAACAGTTTACGCTTACGGCTGATATCACCACCATAACATTTGGCAGTTACATCTTTACGCATAGCGCTGATGTTTTCACGTGCAATTACTTTTGCACCAATAGCTGCTTGTATAGCGATCTGGAATTGTTGTTTCGGTAATAACTCTTTCAACTTCTCACAAAGTCTGCGACCAAAATCCTGTGCACGACTACGATGTATCAATGCACTCAAAGCATCTACCTTATCACTGTTCAAGAGGATATCCATTTTTACGATATCAGCTTCACGATAGCCGATCGGACTATAATCGAATGAAGCATAGCCGCGGGTAGAACTTTTCAGTTTATCATAGAAATCAAATACGATCTCTGTCAATGGCATTTCGAAAATCAATTCTACACGTGTAGGTGTGAGATAACTTTGATTGATCAAAATACCACGCTTACCCAAACAAAGGGTCATGATATTACCGATATAATCAGGCAATGTGATGATCTGTGCTTTGATAAATGGTTCTTCAATACGATCGATCTTCACCACATCAGGCATTTCAGCCGGATTGTTAACGATGATCTTTTCACCACGTGTGGTATATGCATTGAAACTTACGTTCGGTACAGTTGTGATCACGGTTTGATTGAACTCACGTTCCAATCTCTCCTGAATGATCTCCATGTGAAGTAATCCTAGAAACCCGCATCGGAAACCGAAACCAAGGGCTTGTGAGGTTTCCAATTCAAAAGTGAGTGATGCATCATTCAATTGCAGTTTGTCCATGCAATCACGCAGCTCTTCAAACTCATCGGTATTCACCGGGAAAATACCTGCGAATACCATCGGTTTTACTTCTTCAAATCCATGAATCATTTCACCGGGATTGTTAGCCAGTGTAATGGTGTCACCCACTTTCACTTCTTTGGCATTCTTGATACCGGTGATGATATAACCTACGTCACCCGCACGAACTTCCTGTTTGGGAGTCATACTCAGTTTTAAAACCCCTACCTCATCTGCGAAATAATCATTCCCACTGGCCACAAATCGGATCTTATCACCTTTCTTTAATACACCATTGAGAATACGGTAATAAACGATGATGCCACGGAAACTATTGAAGACACTATCAAAGATCAATGCTTGCAATGGCGCTTCAGGATCACCTTCCGGAGCCGGAATACGTTCAACGATCGCTTCCAGAATTTCTTCAATACCAATTCCTGATTTACCACTCGCCAAAAGAATGTCTTCCTGCTTACAACCGATCAAATCAACGATCTGGTCGGTTACTTCAGGGATCTTGGCTCCGTCCATATCGATCTTATTGATCACGGGAATGATCTCCAGATCATTTTCAATGGCCAGGTAAAGATTACTGATTGTCTGAGCTTGTATACCTTGTGAAGCATCTACCAACAATAAAGCCCCCTCACAGGCTGCTAAGGCACGGCTCACTTCATAGCTAAAATCCACGTGACCGGGAGTATCGATCAGATTGAGCACATACTGCTCACCTTTGTACGTATAATTGATCTGAATAGCGTGACTCTTAATGGTAATTCCCTTTTCACGTTCCAGGTCCATATCATCCAGCACCTGGTCCATCATCTCACGTTCTGTAATGGTTTTGGTATGCTCTAACAGTCTGTCAGCCAGCGTACTTTTTCCATGGTCGATATGTGCGATAATGCAAAAATTCCTGATTTGCTTCATAAGGGCGCAAAGATAAGATGAAAAGGGACAAGACCGAAGAATCAAGGAACAAGCTTGGGTCAGTTTACGCACTGATATTCAACAAAATCGGATCAAGACCATATTTTGCTATATTAGGGGTACTAAGACCCTGATCATTATGTTCTTGAACAAAATCAACAAAAAGGCCCAGATCAACAATGAAACGGGGCTTGGCACCAATACGACCTTAAGTGGCGGCGGACGTTTCTTCAATCGGGATGGCAACCCGAATATGGATGTCAGGGGCATGAACCTTTGGGAAAGACTGAATATCTACCACTCACTCCTGACCATGTCTTGGTTCAATTTTTTGACTGTCGTGGTAATCTATTTTGTTACAACGAACTTACTCTTTACTGGCATCTATTTCCTGATCGGTATCGATCATTTGGGTGGATTAATGGAAGTTACCGGCATCGAACTTTTTGGGGAAGTCTTTTTCTTCAGTGCACAAACATTCACAACGGTGGGTTATGGTCGTATCAATCCTATTGGATTTGCCGCCAGTTTTACTGCTTCGATGGAGGCCTTGACCGGCTTGATGACCTTTGCCATAGCAACAGGTATTATGTGGGGACGTTTTTCAAAACCCAAAGCCTATATCCGTTACAGCAAAAACGCCATCATTGCACCTTTTAAAGATGGCATTGCACTGATGTTTCGAATGGTACCCTACACAAGAAATTATCTAGTGAATGTTGAAGTCAAATTAACACTGGCTATCCATGTAGAAGAAGATGGTCAACGCAAGAACAGATTTTATAATATGCCCTTGGATATTTCCAAAGCCAATACGATGACCGCTAACTGGACATTGGTACACATGATCAATGAAGAGAGCCCTATTTATGGCTTTACCAAAGAAGACCTGACCAATGCAAGAGCCGAGATACTGGTATTTGTTCAAGGATTTGATGAAAGTGTATCTAACACAGTGGTCTCACGTACTTCTTACACTTATGAAGAATTTGTTTTCGGTGCTAAATTTTTACCGATGTATCATCCCAATGAAGATGGCACAAAAACAGTGTTACATCTTGATCAGTTGGACGCTTATGAAACAATAGATTTACCTATGCAATGATGTGAAGCTGAAAATCGAACGCGGATTTTATGATTGATTATGATCATAAAATCCGCGCACTATCAAATTATCCTGAATACTATTTAAGCGAATCGATGATCACTTTAAACTCATCAGCGATCAGAGAAGCACCACCCACCAATCCGCCATCCACATCAGGCTGAGTGAATAATTCTTTGGCATTGGAAGCTTTTACACTACCGCCATACAAGATGGTTATTTCTTGTGCTACGGCATCTCCATATTTAGCAGCAAGTTGTTGACGAATATAGGCATGCATCTCTTGTGCCTGTTCACTGGTAGCTGTTTTACCGGTACCGATCGCCCAGATGGGTTCGTATGCGATCACTACTTTTTTCAATTCATCGGCAGACAAATGATACAATGATTCTTCCAATTGTTTGGCTACAAATTCATTTTGCGTACCTGCTTCACGAATTTGCAAAGGTTCGCCACAACAAAAGATCGGTGTGATCTGATGTTCGAGTGCAATGTTTACTTTCTCTGCCAAGAATTGATTGCTTTCCTGAAAATATTCACGACGCTCAGAGTGACCTAATACAACATGTGTAATACCCAATGAATTCAACATCAACACAGATGTTTCACCGGTATAAGCACCATTTTTTTTATTGTAACAGTTTTGAGCGGCAATATAAATATGCTTCTTATCTGAAACAGCCGCTTGCGCCATCGCTAAATAAGGTGCGGGCACTGCAAATACCACCTGTCTGTTCTCATTCAGGTCATAACTGTGAGACAATAATTGGTCAAGCAATTGTTGTCCTTCAGTGATCGTAAGATTCATTTTCCAATTTGCGGCGGCTATTTGCTTTCTCATTATAGTTTTTTTTGGAGTCGCTAAAATACAGTTTTCTTCTATGCTCTCTGTGTATTCAGTGGCAATTAATTTGTCAATGAAGGCACTGAAATACACTGAAATTATTTTGATGAAAGCGTGATCAGTATATTTTTTTCAGTCTCACTCAAAGATTGTTTTTTTAGTTTTTTCCAGTTATCGATATCAGTCAAAGCCTTGTCCATTCTGTATTTCACACCTTTACAGCCCCAGCTGAAATCGGGAATGATATTCGGCAAAAGACCTTCTCCAAATACATTGCAACACACTCCGATCACTGAACCGGTGTTGATAGATGAGTTGATCGCTGTTCTTGAATAATCACCCATGATCACTCCGCATTTGTAACCTGTCGGCAAATATTCCTGATCAGCTTCACTCCAAACCTTAACGATACCCGCTGTATTCTTTAGGTTACTATTACTGGTACCTGCACCCCAATTACACCACTCACCTATCACGGCATCACCCATATATCCATCGTGCGCTTTATTGGAATAGCCCATCATGATACTGTTCTTGATCTCCCCTCCACCCATGCAATTAGGTCCGAGGGTGGTTGCACCATAAATACGGCTGTTCATTTTTAGTACTGAATGGTCACCTAAAGCAAAAGGTCCGCGTATAGCTGATCCTTCCATGATGGTAGCATGTTTACCAATATAGATCGGGCCTTTTGATGCATTCAATATAGTATGTTCTACCACTGCGCCCGGTTCTATGAATATATGTTCAGGATGTACACATCGATTGGTGGACGAAATAGCAGCGGATGTTTTACCACGAGTCAATACATCAAAATCAAAACGCAAGATCCGATCGTTCCACTGCATCAGCTCCCAAGGATAACGAATACGATCTACAGTGGTATGGTCGTGTATGTTTTCAAAATATTGCAATGATTGGGCTGCATCAAAATCTTCAAAAGAGAGATTTGTTTTACCAATAATCAATCCATCCTCATCTGCCCAACAATCGTTCTTGTCTATACTTTGTACAAGATCTACCAATGCCGTGTTGGGAATCACCGATGCATCTATCCAGATATGTTCACCGGCATCCGGATAACCATACAGATTTTGCAAATACGCTTTTGTATGAACAAAGACCTGCATACCTGTCAACTGTTCCCATCGCTCGGCCATGGTCAGAATACCCATCCGTAAAGCAGCCACAGCCTTGGTTTGGGTCAATGGCCACAAATGGTTTCTTTGGGTATTATCAAATAGAATGATCGACATGGTACAAACTTAAAGCTTTTGGAGGGAAAGGGGGGTGATAGATGACAGTTGATAGTTGACAGAAAAGCATGGCCCTTTTACACTAGTGTTTTGTTTAAAAGTTACCCAGTACTTAATTTCAATGTATGATGATTGTTCCTGCTAAACCGTCCGACTATAAAGAGATCACAGATGTATGGCAAGCATCTGTGAAAGCGACCCATCATTTTTTACCTTTTGATTTTACGGAGAATTTAAGAGAACAAGTAGAGACTGTTTACCTGCCCATGGTAGAATTGTATTGCGCTAAAAATGAGAATGGAAAAATTCTTGGGTTTCTGGGTGTTACGGATCAAAAGATAGAGATGTTATTCTTAGACCCCGATGCGCGTGGCAAGGGCATTGGAAAACGATTGACTGAATTTGCTATTCAAACACTAAAAGCCAATGCCGTTGATGTGAATGAACAAAATGAACAAGCGGTTAGATTTTATTTGAAAATGGGGTTCAAACAAATAGGTAGAAGTGAGAAAGATGGACAAGGAAATGATTATCCGATCTTACATCTTTCTCTTTGATGCTTTTAATAAAACGATACGTTTGATCAAATAGAAATATAGCGCAAAAAAAATATAAAAGAACAGTATAATCTTACAAACAAAAAAGCCATCTAAATCAGATGGCTTTTATTGTGCCCCAGGCGGGAATCGAACCCGCACTCGCTTTTTCGGCGAACAGGATTTTAAGTCCTGCGTGTCTACCAGTTCCACCACCAGGGCGGTGGTAAAAAAAATCCCGTCACGCATGACGGACGGGATTGCTGAGCGGAAGACCGGGCTCGAACCGGCCACCCCGACCTTGGCAAGGTCGTGCTCTACCAAATGAGCTACTTCCGCAATCGATATAAGAACTAAATCGGGAGTGCAAAAATAGGATTCTACAACTCCTGACAAAATTTTTTGTTGATTTTTTATTTGTACTCAGGTGTGTACTTGCTGCTGCTCTGTACTTCTACATCAGGCTTTCCTTTGTAGCGCTGATTGTACAGACGATAACATCCACCCAATACAAAAGCAAGGATACAAAACACTTGCAGATAGAAAAGAAAACGTGATGAATTTACCCAGTTTCTGGTAAAATCTTTTTCCTGTGCGGCTTGTTGTTCGTTCGACATAATTTTGAATTGCTTTGCAAAAATAAGGCAGTACAACTTATTATAAAATCTTTCTGCGAATAATTTCCTGAAAACGGGTGCGTTTATTGATAAAATACTGCCATACAATAGCCCCGGAATACACTCCCTGTAAGCTTTTCATCGTTTTTTTGTGCAGTTTGTTTTTTTCTGATTTTCCTGTTAACCAAGAGCCTACCACCGCAATATGTGCTTTCATGATCGCTGTAAAAAATGCCTGATCACCTGTCAACAATCCTTTCCACGCTGAAATAGCATCCAATCCAAATCGCAATGGCAATTTCCACAGCTTCTCGGCGAATGGAAGATTCTTACTCAACATCCATAAATTGTTCCTGAAATTCAAAAACACTTTTCGTCCACCTCTTGGCAAAGTTCCTCCTCCAACATGGTACACCACTGAAGCCGGACAACTCATGATCTTATACCCCGCCAATTGCATCCGCCAGCACAGATCGATCTCTTCCTGGTGTGCAAAA